>JANWVL010000109.1 GCA_025056655.1 Candidatus Methylacidiphilales bacterium | reverse complement strand
CGTTACAGCTACGATGCCTGGGGAAAGCGCCGCAATCCCGACACCTGGGCACACTCTACGGACGATGTTATCGGCACGACTGCCCGAGGTTTTACCAGCCACGAGATGCTCGATGAAGTCAACCTCATTCACATGAATGGCCGCGTCTATGACCCGCTTTTAGGTCGTTTCAATACCCCCGATCCCTATCTCCAAGAGCCCGGCAACAGCCAAAACTACGCCCGCTACAGCTATGTATTGAACAATCCTCTTTCTCTCACCGACCCCTCTGGATACTTCTTTAAATCCATCTTCCGCGCGATTGGTAATTTCTTCAAATCCATCTTCAGAGCTATCGGATCGATATTCAAAGCTGTTGGCAAATGGATCAAGAAAAACTGGCGGATGATCGTGGTGATAGCCTCTACGATAGTGGCGAGTGTGCTTACTATGGGGGCGATGGGAGCCTTTGCAGCAGGGGCGACCACAGCTACGTTATTTAGCGCGACAATAGTGGCTGGGGCAGTCGGTGGATTTGTCAACGGAGCCGTCAGCGCAGCTGTGGCTGGTGGACGCATAAAAGATATCTTTCTTTCTGGCTTCAAAGGTGCTGCAATAGGAGCTGTGACTTCAGCAGCGACGTTTGGCATTGGGCACGGAGCGGGTGGACAGAGTATATTTAGCGGATTGCTGAGAATTGGAGGGTTGAAGGTGGGGGAGTTTGTGATGAAGAGTGTGGCGCATGGTTTGTTGCAAGGGACGGTGAGTGAGATTGCAGGGGGGGATTTTATGAGTGGGTTTATTGGTGGAGCGATAGGAAGTGCGGTAGGGGCTTTTGTGAACGGCATCAAGCTAGGTGGCACGTTTGGGCTTTTCACTAGAACGGCAATTACTGCAGCTGCCGGCGGGACTGCAGCGATGCTCGGCGACGGCAACTTCGCCAACGGGGCCATCTCCGCTGCATTTACGTATTTGTTTAATGAGGCGTTAGGGGCGATAAGACAACTATATGACAGGTTAGATAAAAAGACAGCAGATACTCATTATCTTCATGGTAAAGGATATCCTGTATGGGCTAAACTTACTAGAATAAAATTCGACGGAGCAACTTACGAATGGATTGACCATAATAGATTGAGGGTTTCCTTTCCGTTTGGGCTTGATGAGAAAAAGTATCACGACGGAAACGTATATGGCACTTTTACGTTATTTGTTAATGATCAAAGAATAATTTACTATGGATATGATAAGTATAATTTTGATTACAAACATCCGTGGTATGAGCACCCAATAAGAAATATAGCAACGTGGTTTGCTAAGCCAGGCAAAGGCACTCCCTATTATATTCATTTGTATGAAAATATGCCTCTTGATAATCTTCCAGGTGTTCTACCTAAACGACCATGAAGCTTATATTAAAAAACCCTATTGTATTATTCATCTTTTTTCTTGGGGTAGTCTTGGTGGTATGTTTTCCTAAAGCAATCAAGGAGAGTGTGTTTTTAGCACTTCTGTGTTTGATGGGAAACGCTACCGGAGCAGTTCAGGACTGTAAATACCATCTTGTTAGTGATTATTATTTTACGTCATCGAATTCAAGCGACGAGGTGATTGTATTAGAAAAAGAGAAAGGAATTCTACAGGAAGTAGTTCCAACAAAGGTATATTTCTTTGACTACAACAGGTCACATATTATTGCAAAGCGAGAGGATTTGAAAAAGAAACGATCCTCTGTAGCGAACGAACAAGGGGAGAAGCCGAAAATATACGACTACTGGATTATTGAAGTCGAGAAGAGAAAGGTTCATGGGCCGATGAGTTGGGAGGAATTTGAAAATAAGCGAAGGGAGCTTAGTGTGAGTCAACGATTGCATTTTGATAATTTTTTTCGCGGTTGGCATTTAGAAACGTGGTGGTAAGTAGGGAGTTGTTCTCATGCTCTTGTTATGATGTGAACATAAGGAGGCGTTCGTTATTGTCGATTGTTTGGGAGTCGGTTTTGAATAATATAGAATTTCAATTGGATAGTTACTTATACATGATATAGAAATGAGGAAGCTGCGGAAGTATTCTGCAACGAATGAGAGAGTATAAAAGAGGACGTTATAGATAACTGGGAAGCGAATAAGTAGGGAATTTCAATCATTGAACGAAGCGAGAATATAAGGCTGCGTCACTTGCTCGCTGTTTTTGAAACGATGCCGAGTGAACTAGCTTGAGAGGATGGATTGGGGCAGAGTGTTTAGCTTGGAGGATGGTTGCGTTATCTGAGATAAGATAAATGATTGTTTCTAAAGTTTGTGCATGAGGATGGGTAGGCTCTTTGTTGTCTGAATACATGAGGCAGAGGCCTTGCGATTAAAGACATCTTGATTTCTGGCTTCAAAGGTGCTGTAATAGGAGCCGTGACAGCAGCAGCGACATTTGGAACAGGACATGGGGGAGCGGGTGGACAGTCCATATTCAGCGGGTTGCTGAAAGTCGGGGGTTTGAAAGTAGGGGAGTTTGTGATGAAGAGCGTGGCGCATGGCCTCTTGCAAGGGATGGTGAGTGAGATTGCGGGGGGCGATTTCTTGAGTGGGTTTATCGGTGGAGCCGTGGGAAGTGCAGCAGGGGCTCTTGTGAACAGCATCAAGCTCGGCGGTCCGCTTGGACTCTTCACTAGAACGGCGATCACTGCCGCCGCCGGCGGGACCGCAGCGATGCTCGAGCCTGAACGTGCGCAACCGTTTTGCCTAAAAAGATCACTGCCGCCGCCGGCGGGACCGCAGCGATGCTCGGCGGTGGCGACTTCGCCAACGGTGCCATCTCCGCAGCGTTTACGTATTTGTTTAATGAGGCGATGGGGTTTTTATATGAAGTTTGGATAGGGAAAAGAAACTTATACGGGAATACACTTCATACTAAATTACCTGACAAAGCAAATAAAATTCTTGATGATTGGAACTTAGAACTAAGACATGAACACATTTTCATCGTAGACAAGCTAACAGGAAAAGTGATTGCAGATTGGGGGTATGGTCCAGCAGGTTTGTATTCAGGTGAAAAGCTAGATCATCAAAATTTTTTAATTCGAACTGGCATGTATCCTAAAATAGTTATGTCAATAATTCGTGGTGTCCATTCAGATATTCTCAAAGGAAAGACTTGGCGATGGTTATCAATCCCTTTCTATAACCCAATTATGAATAATTGCCAACATTTTATTGATTATGTTAGATACGAACATGACAGAAGGAAGTTAATAATAAATAAACAAGTTTTTACAAAATGATAGAAATTCTCTTAGTGCTATTATTTATAATAGTTATTTTTAGCTGCATTTTAGGTGTTTATCTTATATTTTATAAACTACTTAAGAAAATTTATATTTACTACCCAGGTATAGTAGCTTTCTTGCTAATTATATATTTCTGGTTAATATTCAATGTGATAATTTCAGATATGAAATATCCTGAATACGGCTTTATAATTAGGCAATTTAAAAATATAACAGAGGAAGTAGTAAACGAATAAAATGATAATAAATCAAATTAAAGCAACCATGAAGAAAAAGTATTACTTTAATTTATGTAGTTTGATAAAGTATCTAATTAAAAAATAATGTTATAAAATAAAATTGATATACTTTCTATTGATCAAATCTAAGGAATAAAACTTTATAGCGAATGAGCACTGTATATGAATATCAAAATATTATTAAAACTTAAATTTATGTCATTATATTTAAATCTATACTATATTAATTGAAAAAATTATAAAAATAGAAGATTAATTTATATGACCATATAAAATATGGCATTAGATATCACTGGTTTGTTGTTCTGCTTCTTTCTACCAATTTGTTTTTTTTTATTTTATATTTTTTCATATAGATACTTTAAGAAACTAAAGATAGCTGACGACTCTACCATTTCAAAGTTCTTAACCATACTACTTATAGGTCTTTTTATTATGTTTCTATGCTTGTTTATAATTATAATACAAATTCACTACCGTGAAGCATTTTGAGCATAATTAAATTCTTACAGCTATCTTTCATGGCAGCAATATTTAATTTTAATTACCTAGATCGATATTTTAGGCAGATTCGAGGCCAAAAAAACTTTTTTAATATTACAGATGAAACACTTGAATATTATATTTAGTCGGCTAATAAAAATCTCGATTTGAAACTTGAGAAGTTTGTGATGAAGAGTGTGGCGCATGGTTTGTTGCAAGGGACGGTGAGTGAGATTGCTGGGGGGGATTTTATGAGTGGGTTTATCGGTGGAGCGATAGGAAGTGCGGCAGGGGCTTTTGTGAACAGCATCAAGCTAGGTGGCACGTTTGGGCTTTTCACTAGAACGGCAATTACTGCAGCTGCCGGCGGGACTGCAGCGATGCT
>JANWVL010000108.1 GCA_025056655.1 Candidatus Methylacidiphilales bacterium | reverse complement strand
ATGCGCTTTCGCTGGTCGCTTTCGCCATGGTATGGTAGGCGCGTGCGCGAGCGATCCTCTGTCGGTTGTGCAGCAATGCACCGCTCGCAGCCTTAATCGTGTCTGTGAGCACGATGCCATTCGATTGGTAATGTGCAACGCCCGGCGCGTCAGATCACCACGTCGCCACGGTGTAGCGGTGGTTAAGCACACTCTACGGCGTAGATGGGCTGATCGCCCACGCAGCCCACCGGCCCAAGTGGGAAGAAGAGCACTTGATCCTCAGTGTGCTTGATGGCGTCGGATAGCCTATCCGTATTTTATTCTTTCTCCTGACCTTGTCAAGGGGGTAAATAAAACTGGATCCATGAAGTGTCCAAAGAGACATAAGCAAATCAGTGGTCAAACGAGGCAAGAATCACAATGGCAGCCAGCGCTACCTATGCAAGGCCTGCAATCGTCATTTCACTCCTCAGCCCAACCCAATCGGCTACCCGCCTAGAATCCAGCACCAAGTCGTCGAGATGTATCTAGATGGTCACAGCTTCCGATGCATCGGGCGCCATCGACGTGTCAAGTGCGCAATCGGTAGCCACCTGGGTCAAGTGCGCCGGTGAACGTGCCTTGGCTGCCCCCCTATCCCACAGACACTAACCGATGACTAACCGATCGTCTAGCTTGAGAGCAGTCACATTCGTCGGGAGTAAAAAATGCGACGATCTCATCACGCAAGTCGAGTGCCGTATGTGCTGCGTAATGAGATTGTGCAGCTGATAAAACTATCAGGATTCTCGTTATGCTTAGCTTGTACGCGCATCAAAGAGCTGTACATACCTACACTTCAAGACCAATACATACTCATGGCATTCCTTAGTCATGTTGAAGATATTGAGCTTATGCTCTTTTGTCTAATCAGAGAATATGCCGTGACTGCCAACTCGACAGTCAACATCTTTAGCTTCATTTCAATCCCCATGAATCGGTGTTAGTTAAGATTTCATGTAGATTTATTGTATGCAATAATTATAATATAATAACAATAAAACAGACTTGTAGGTTAAAATAGGTAGAGAAATATCTATCCTTGTTGCGAAATATTCCGAAGGAATGTATTATTTAATGGAATAATTAGCATTCGTGATTGATAATTATGTTAGTGATCAATCGTCCACGAATCAGGTATATTGATACTACACAGAAGTTATTAGCTCTCTGCACAAATTTCCAGAAGATTTCATTCTCAGAAAATTTTATTATAGAGCATGATTTGATGGTTAGATCTGCTTATTATTATGGTCTGGCTACACGTGAAATTATAATTGGAGTAAAAGAAAACGGGAGTATTGACTGCAAGCCATTCATTGATTATTTGAGGTATAGTACTGATTTTAGAACACTGCCTGCGGAATGTGTAAAAAATAGGCCATCTGGTATTTCTATGTAAAAACAGCAACATCATATTTGCGGTATCTTTATTATAAATTAGTGTGCTTGTATTATAAAGCAATTAAATTGATTATCAAAAACATTGTGTTTATTCTTATGAAATTACAGTGGCATCAAATTTGCGAGATTTTTAATTATGTATCTTGATTGGTTTTGATTTTAGCAAACTTTCTTGTATGCAAGGATTATAATAGAATAACAAGAAAATAGTCTTGGGGGTTAAAATGGATAGCATGGAATATCTTTCCTTGTGGGCGAAATATTCCGCAGGAATGCATAAGTTAATACAACAATTATTACCTGAGCTTGATAATTATGTACATAATCAATGGTGCTCGAATCAGGTAATTGATATTGCACGGGAGATATTGGCTCTTTGCACAAGGTTCCAGAAGATTTCACCACCAGAAGATTTTATTCTAGAACATGATTTGATGGCCATAGCTGCTTATTATTATACTCTAGCTGCTCGTAAAATTATAGTTGAAATACAACAAAATGGGTCTATTAAATCCACACTATTCATTGATTATCTGAAGTATGGTACTTATTTTAGAAGGCTGTCCGCTGAATATGCGCACAATAGGCTATCTGGTATTTTTATGTAAAAACTGCAACATCCCATTTGCGTCACTTTTATTATAAATTAGTGCACTTGTATTATAAAATAATTCAATCGATCATCAAAAACATTGGGTCTATTTTTATTGAGTTATAATAAAATAAAATTTGTGATATTGTTAATTATGTATCTAGATTGGTTTTTATTTTAGCGAACTTTTTGCATGCAGGGATTATAATATAAGAACAAGAAGATAGTCCTGGAGGTTAAAATGGATACAGAAAAGTATCGGTTTTTGCAGGAGAAATATCTCAAAATGACTTCAGCAACGCTAGAAAAATTGAAGGGTGATATAATTAATTACGAGCTTAATAAGTCGAATTTGAGTCAGTTAAGAAATACTGCGCGAAAGATATTGGCTCTAAATAAAAGTTTTCGGAAGATTTCACCGCCAGAATATTTTATTAAATCACATCTTTTGTTGGTTACATCTACTTATTATTATGATCTGGGTGCTCGTCAAATTATAGTCGGACTTGAAAAAGACGGTTGCGTTAACTATGAGGCATTCGCTGTTTATATAAGACGTGCCGCTGATTTTACAATAGAGGCAACCGAATGTTTAAGAAATATATCATCTGAGATTTCCATGTAAAAGCAGTAACGGCTTATTTGCTGGTTTTTACATTATAAATTAGCGATCGCATATTCCAAAAGATTTAATTGACTATCAAAAATGTAACTATTTTGTAAAGTTGTGATTATATGAATTTTTTACATTATTAATTATGCTTTTCGATCAGTCTTGATTTTATAAAACTTTATTAAATTTATGGATTATAATTGAATAACACTAAAATAGTCTTTGTGGTTAAAATTAATACAGAGAAACATCTGTATTTTCGATCGAAATATTCCGAAGGAATATATGATTAATAGAAGAATTAAAGGCTATTATTGATAATCATATGTGTTATTAATCGCCCTCGAATCAGGTAATTGATACTTAACAGAAGATATTAGCTCTTTGTACAAGTTTCCATAAGATTTCACCGCCAGGAAATTTTATTGTAGAGCATAATTTGATGGTCATATCTGATTATTATTATGATCTGGCTGCTCGTGAACTTATAGTTTGAGTAGAAGAAAATGGGCGTATTAACCACGAGGCATTCGTTGGTTATATGAGGCGTGCTGATGATTTTAAAACAAATTTTTCAGCATGTTTAAAATGGATTATCTGTTATTTCCATATAGAAGCGGCAACATTCTCCTAAACAAAACTACCTGAAGTGTATACTATTCCGTAATTTATCCTGACCCTTAGATTTTAGAGTTGCAAGAATGGTCATAAAATCAAGCTTATTGAGAAACATAAAATAATATCAACATATAGGGCTATATTTATATTCAATATATAGACTGCATTAAATTAGTTATTATAAACGAATGTTCTTTAAAATAGCTACATATTTTTAGTAATTAATATAATTATATTTAATTATGTATAAATAATTAATGATATTAAATAAAATAAGAAAGACTTACCGCTATAATCAATTTATCATAGCATATTACATTTTAAATCTTCAACTAACTTAATATCTTGATATATTAATAATTGCAATATAATCAAGAGTGTTTTTTTATATGATAAACTCGTAGAAAATCAAGACATGATTTTATATCGCTATTCATTCTTAGACTAATGTTGCGAGATGTATTAATATTATACATATTTTACATGGGTGCAATGCATAATAGATGCACATATTAGACTAATAACCATATGAAGTATAACATCAAACATTCGTGGTGCAAGATCATCTTCAGGGCATTCTTATGTAGTTCACTCTGTTTATAATGTAAACAAAATCGACTTCTGAGATGTAATTGTAAAAAATAATTATTTTATCTCGGCGTTATATATAATAAATACGCGCCATGATCTAGTTGATGAAGATAGATACGAATTGACCTATATGTTAATGTATCTAGGTCAACGATGAAGAAAAACTGTAACATTCAAATTGGCCTTATGAAGATGGCAAGAAGCGTGTAATATGATTCGTTGCACGACAATTCAGTGTGCCTTCGTTGCTAAACGTTCACGATCAAACTAAGTAAGATTAGTAACTACCACACGCAAGTATAGGTGACCATATTCACCAGGTTTGTTAAACTTAGGCATGCCGCGCCCACGCACGCGGATAGTTGATCCAGAAGAAATACCCTGTGGAACTTTTATCACAATCGGGCCAGCGAATGTATCCACTCGTATATTACCACCTGTCATAGCCATTAACATATCTATGTAAACATTACAGTACAGGTCATCACCTTTGCGTTCATAGATAGCGTGCGGCATTATCTCAATCGCCAAATATAGATCGCCGATTTGTCCATCTACATTCTGGTTATCTTTTTTGCGCACTCTTATTCGCCAGCCAGCCTTCACTCCAGGTGGAATTTTGACTAAGAAGTCTGGTATACCCTTATTATGCACTATGCGAGTCGTACCATAGTAGGCTTCTTCGAGTGTAATGAGTATAATTTTTTGGAAGTTGCATGAACTTCTCGATGTTTTATAATTACCCAAAACCTTCCTGATCAAACTACTTAAGCCAATACCTTTATTATAAAAATTATCGATATTATTATCAAACCTGATGAATTTATCGTCATCTTCCGCTCTTTTCCATTCATATCTACATGGATCTCCTTCGCTTTGTGAATGATCAAGATATCCTTTATGTATCAGGTCATAGAACTTGCGTTTATCTGGATCGCTTAGTACCCCATAAGCCTCGTTGATCTCTTTGAACTTTTCCTCAGCTTCTTTATCTCCCTTATTAGCATCCGGGTGATATTGGCGTGCTAATTTACGAAACGCCTTCTTGATTGTCTCTATATCGGCGTTATGATCTACATTGAGTATTTTGTAATAGTTCTTGTGTTCCATATTATCAGTAAGTCCATGTCTGTTTTCCGATCAAACTATAGATATAGTTTAATCGGGATAAACTTAGAACAGAATTTCTAATCTTTGATTAGGCTCACTCCGGCTAACTTTTGTTAAGAGTAGAATGAGTCGTGTGATGTATTAATATACCACTCTTAAGCTAGATCATGATAATAGGAATCCCTAAATTTAAGTACTTGCTTTACCCATGAATAGTTCTTATAATCTTGACGTGCTTGCTTGAAAGGATATCGCTGATTTTGCTTTGTAAGCAATAGATTAATAAAAGATTGATTTAATACCTTTATGCGCGTCAAAAATTATCTTTGCGGTCAACCTAAGCTAGCTATATGCCATGACAACTTTGTGTATGTTTTATTGACTTAGTATATTCACAGATTATCCTAAACAATCAGATACATCTACAACTATAGTCTAAAGAAGTGCATCTGCACAATACGTTATTAAAAAGTGTTGCTAGCTATAGTAGATACTTTATTATCATTTTCACGCAGTCTGTTTTTTCAACACAAGTGAATGATTCCTGCTGATATTTCTTTTCGCTAAAAATAGTTTTACAGTCGGTTACGGTGTTTATACATAAAATAAAAATCACCCCCATAACTTAAGGAGTAAATAAAATTATGTGCGTAAAGTTTACGAAAAGAAATAAGCAAATCAGTAATCAAACGAAGCAATAATTGCAACGGCAGCTAGCATTATTTGTGCAAAGCCTGCCATTGTCATGTCACTCCTCAGACCAACCCAATCAGCTACTTGCTTAGAATCCAGCGCGCAAGCCGTCTAGATATATCTGGATGGCCACGACTTCCGACGCGCAGGACACAATCTGCATTTATATGACGCCGTCGGTAACCAACTGCGGTAAGTGTGCCGGTGAACATGCCTTGGCTGATTTCATCTACCAGCCTCGAACTGACGACTAATCCATCGGCGAGCTTGATGATATGTTATAAATCGTCGGGAGTAAAAAATACGTCTATCTCATTACGCTGACCGAATGGCCATCCTGCCTTGTCACATATTGACACTCGCCTCATCCTGTGATAAGATGATGATACAGGCGATGATGAATCAAGCACGACTGGACTTTCAATATTGCGCCGACTGCCGTAGCGGCTGTCTCTGGTTGCGCCGGGCAAGCCGCAGACCTATTCGGTTGAAGCAAGTCTCGCCGAATTGCGGGGGATCTCGCTCGCTTAGGCCGACGGACACGGTGTTTTTCGCAGTGTGTGGAGGAGTTGCGGCGGACGGAGACATCTCGGCCGACTTAGAAAAGCTGCGCCTGCACTACACCTTTGTGCCGCCACCGTTGACGAAGACCAACGCCCAGACGTTGCTGACGGTTCATCGCGCCATTCGCGAGCAACGTCTGCTCTTCATCAGCTACTTCGCCAACACCACCGGCCAACGCGGCGAGCGCGTCGTCGAGCCCTACCATCTGAGCAACATTAGGGGCAATTGGTATTTGCTTGCCTACGACGTGGGTAAATCGGCCAAGCGCATCTTCCAAGTTGGGCGCATCCAAGCATGCCACGTGCTGCCCGAAAAGTTCGTCCGACGCAGCACGATCTCCATCCCCAATGGGCTGAAATCTTCATTCGGCGCCGAAGGCGGTGATGAGCCGGTCGAGGTAGTGATTCGCTTCGACAAGTATCAGGCGCCGTGGATTCGTGAGCGCAAATGGCACGACACGGCGAAGTTAGAGCAGAGCGAAGACGGCAGCG
>JANWVL010000107.1 GCA_025056655.1 Candidatus Methylacidiphilales bacterium | reverse complement strand
CTCCCCAGCGATCCAAAATCTCGATGTCCTTACGCTGCTTCACCTGCTCCTCCAGCTCGCTGACAGTCGGACAATTAAAGAGCATAAAGATTTCTCGCTCCTTCTCTCTCAGAGACTCGTAGAGCCGTTCCATCATCCCGTCAAATACTGACCCATGAAAAGGATTATTCAAAAACACCACGTTTACATCCGTCGGCACTTTATACTTCGTCGCATCTTCGCAGATAAACTCTACATTCTGGCATTTCAGTCTTCTCTGCGCCTTCGCGAGATTGGCTTTTGCTCCCTCAATTAAAAATGCCGTTAAATCCACCCCAATCACCCGCTTAAACGGAAACAAAGCCGCCACAAACACAGCCCTTCCCAAGCCACATCCATAGTCGATCCAGCAGGAGGAATCTAAACTACCGATATTTTTAGCAATCTTTCTTAATGCAGCTATCAACGATAAGTAATCGATAGGTCCATATTCACTACATTCACTTTTTTGATTGGAATCATGATACAACTCATCTTTTGAATAATTATGCTGCGTTTCTATTTCTAACCAATACTCAAACCAACGTGTGCTTAATCGTTTTATGAAGAAACGAAACAGTTCTATCACTCCCTGCCTGTGAATTATATTCACATAAGTTAGTAGCCGGTTTTTCATTAACATAGACACATTAGAGCAACCCAACGATTGTCAAATTTATTTTACCGTAAAATCTTGGTATTTTAATTTTCTAGATGTAACTTGAGTATATTAATCAACATTCCTATGCCTCTATTTTCTGTGATTATACCTACCTACAATCGGGAGTTATTTTTAAAGGAAACCTTACAATCGGTATTCAGACAAACATTTCCAGATTTTGAAGTGATCGTGGTGGATGATGGTTCAACTGACAACACTTGGACCTATCTCCAGAACCTCAAACACAAAATCATCTTTCTGAGGCAAAAAAATAAGGGACCCGGTGCAGCACGTAATCTAGGAGCTTTACATGCTAGCGGTAAATATTTAGCGTTTCTCGACTCAGACGATTTGTGGTTCCCTTACACCCTAGAAAAACTTTATCCTTTACTCAATTTGCCAGAAAAAATATCCTTAGTTCACTTACCAGTTGAACATTTTGATAGAAATGAAATGTTTCATGAATTTGAATCAAATTATCCAACCATTTATGAAAAGTATAAATGCTTTATAGATGCAGTGCCAAAAATAATTCAAATCGGATCCGGTCATTTAGTAGTGTGTCGAAACACATTCATATATCATGGGGGGTTTGTAGAAAACATTAACTGCGCAGAGGATCACGACTTGGTTTTGCGGTTATCTTTGGAAACTGGTTTTATACGAATTAAATCACCACCTTTTGTTGCTTGTAGAATACATGAACAAAAACAAACTCGCTCATCAAAAAACTTAGCCAATGGTATACTTTTCATCATAGATAGAGAAAAAAAGGGTTTATACCCAGGAGGCAAGTTACATCAAAAACAGAGAAGACATATAATCACTACTCATGCAAGAGCAGCTTCCTTAATGTGTTTAAGAAATTTAGATCTAATTCCTAGTTTACACATTTATTTTAAAACCTTTTTTTGGCAAGCTAGGCATCTACGCTACAGGTATTTATTTGGATACGTCTTGTATTTCCTATTATGTTTTTTAAGATTAATCTCGATACATATTAAAAAATTATTTTTAAAGTTTTTTGTAAAAAATGATAGCTAATAGCGTATGCGTTCACTATCTTATTTCACCAGCCATAAATTTTTAATGAGGATACAGCATTTTATAGAAAGAAAAGAATGGGAAATTCATTGGGGCCGTATTCAAATGCGAAATAATGCTCGTAAACTGTTAAGTGCCTTGTGCAATTCTCAAAGCAAGGATGCCAGGCTTTGCTTGCCAATACATTTTTTAACAGGGAAAAAGTATTGGTATCAAACTTTATTTTGCATTTTTTCCCTTCAAAATCATATCACAAGACCAATCAAACCAATTATTTACGATGACGGAACATTTGACCATAACTTATTGCAACTGTTCAATGATGTTCTTCCTTTGGTTGTGTTCAAGGCATACTCAGAATTATTCTCAGATTTCGAATCTAATTTACCTCCCAATCGCTATCCTACCCTTCACCTTTGTTGGCATCACTATCCTCACATTCGTAAGCTAATATGTCCCCATCTTGGTTCTCAAGGATGGAAGCTCATGATTGATTCCGATATTCTATTTTATCGAAAACCATCCTTGCTGATTGAACAAATAGATAATCCCAAAGTGTGCCTTTTTGGAATGGATTCCTCAAATTACTATGGCTATCCTATATCAACTTTAGAAAAAATAGCGCAAAACTCTATTCCTAATCAAATTAATGTCGGAATATGCGGCATAAACAGTTCAGATTTGGACTGGGATTTTATAGAATATGCAATCAAGCAATTATATGCAACACATGGGCATTCTTATTATTTAGAGCAAGCACTAATCGCTATCCACGCTGCCAGATATCCTTATCGTCTAGCTCCGGCAAATGAATATGTTACAAATCCTTCCCTACCAGAAGCAATAAACTGCACCGCCATCTGTCACCATTACACTTCTGAATCAAAGATCTATTATTTTAAATATAACTGGAAAAAGGTTTTAAATTTTAACCGCGCTTAGTATTTGTCTATGCTGAATTTATTCGATATTAAATCTAAGTTATTTAGATTTCTATATCGATCATACTTAAAGATACAGGGTGCAAAATTAGCTTCCGATATTCAAT
>JANWVL010000106.1 GCA_025056655.1 Candidatus Methylacidiphilales bacterium | reverse complement strand
CGATTCACTCGGCGACGTCCTCCAAAACTTAGCCAATCGAAAAGCAGAGATCACACACATGAATCATGTGGGGAATAACGTTACGCTCGAAGCTTCCATTCCCACACGAGGATTGATCGGCTTTGAGACGGATTTGATGAACCTGACTCGCGGCACAGGAGTAATGAGCCATCTATTCAAGGCCTACGAAATCAAACGCGGTGAAATCGCCACCCGCCAAGCGGGCGTATTAGTCTCTATGGAGTCAGGCGAATCCACCGCCTACGCCCTGGATAGCATCCAAGAGCGTGGCACGCTCTTTATCGGGCCGGGAGAACCTGTATACGAGGGGATGATCATCGGCCAAAATTCGCGTCCTGACGATATGACGGTGAATCCTTGTAAGACGAAACACCTGACTAACATGCGCTCTCAAGGGGAAGGCAAAGGGATACAGCTCGCACCTCCGCTTAAAATGAGCCTCGAGAGAGCATTGGAATATATCGCAGACGATGAATATGTCGAAGTCACACCTACTAGCTTGCGATTGCGCAAGAAGATACTCAATGCGACGCAACGCAAGCGTGCCGAAAGCAAAATCTGAGCCGCGAGGATAAGGCTTGTCGTTCACGCCTCGATCGGCAATTTGATAGAGCATGCCGTCTAAGAATCTCGAATCTAAGTCCTCTGAACTTTCTTCTGCTTCCACCCCTGAAGCTAGCGGAATTAAAAACAAAAATTTACAACTCGCGCTTCAAGCCATTGCGAAACAATACGGCGAAGGAGCGATCATGCGGCTTGGCGATGCCGAAGCGAAGCTACATATCGAGGTGATTCCTACAGGATGCCTGCCGATTGACCATGCATTGGGCGTAGGGGGTTTCCCTCGCGGCCGTATCATCGAGATATTTGGTCCTGAATCGTCGGGTAAAACGACCCTCGCGTTGACAGTCGTCGCGCAGGCTCAAAAAATGGGCGGTGTCGCAGCCTTTATCGATGTGGAGCATGCCTTGGATCCGACGTATGCGGGCAAACTCGGCGTGAATATGAGCGAGCTTCTCGTCTCCCAGCCTGATTCCGGAGAAGAAGCTCTTAACATTGCGGAGACCTTGATTAAATCAAATGCAATCGATGTGATTGTGATCGACTCTGTCGCGGCTTTGACGACTAAAGCCGAGCTAGAGGGTCAGATCGGAGATGCAACGGTCGGAACACAAGCCCGTTTGATGAGTGCAGCGTTGCGAAAACTGACGGCTTTGGTGAGCCGTGCCAAGACAGTCTGTATCTTTACAAATCAGCTTCGAGACAAAATCGGGGTGATGTTTGGGAACCCTGAGACAACGCCAGGCGGCAAAGCACTTAAATTTTATGCATCGGTGAGAATCGACATTCGCCGCGTCAATACTATTAAAGAGGCAGATGGCACTGTGCTCGGCAGTCGCACAAAGATTAAAATTGTGAAGAATAAGGTGGCTCCACCTTTTACGGAGTGTGAGTTCGACATTCTTTACAATCAGGGAATCGCTCGTGAAGGAGCCTTGATCGATTTGGCTGTGGATCTTGGAGTGTTGGAGAAGAAAGGAGCATGGCTTTATTTCAAAGGCGACCAAATTGCGCAAGGCCGCGATGCTGCACAGCAGGTGTTAAAGGCGGACTCAGCTCTCTACGACAAAATTCTTGAAGAGACGAAGCAAAGAATGGCCGCGGCCAAAAAATAGGGAGGGAAGCGATCGCGGCAGGTGGTTAGCGCGGGATCGAATTGCGTTCTACGAACGATGCGGCACGACGATTTGTCGACTTTACGCTTCTGAGCAGGCTTGGATTGATCGCTATGGAAGCGTAGCAGTGATTTCAGCGACTTCAGCAGCCGAGATCGAGCGGCTAGAGCGGGCGTTGCTTGACCGAGGGGCGATGCTTGGCTGCGAGATTGAAGCGGTGTATGGGCGACTACGCCAAGTAAGTCCGCGAGGCACTGACGGTATGCGTTGCCTAAAAGCAGGAGGGATGCAGGAGGAGAAGACGCATGAAGCGAGCGAGTGGGGAGTGCGTTACAAGCTGGATTTTTCTGGCTACTCGGTCGGGTTTTTTTTGGATCAACGGAATAATCGAAGATTTTTGGCTGAGAGGAAACCGGAGCGTGTGTTGAATCTTTTTGCTTACACGGGCTCGTTCAGCGTGGTGGCAGCTTTGAAAGGTGCTGAGACGTGGAGCATAGATCTTTCAAGGAAGGCGTTGGATTGGGCGAAAGAGAATTTTAGGTTAAACGGACTGGATCCATCGGAGCATCATTTTTATGTGGATGATGTGGTAGCGTGTCTACCACGCTTGAAACGGCGCGGGATGCAATTTGATGCGATTATTTTGGATCCTCCTACGTTCGCGCACGGAGCAGGGGGGAGGTTGCTGAGGGCTGAGGTGATGTATCGGAAGTTAATAGAGCTTGCAAAGCCATTATTAGTGGAAGGAGGGGCGATGTTGCTTTCGACGAATGCTACACGGGTGAATGTGGAGACGTTGAAAAAATGGGCGAAGGACGTCTGGCGGGCTGCTCTTTATTTTCATGAAGAGTCGCCTCCTGAAGATGTGCGGGGATCGCCGCATGCGGTGACGGTGTGGTGTCTTGTGTGAGGAGAAGGAATGAGGTGGTGTGGGCTTGTCGAGGATAGGGAGCGGCTGCAAGATAAAGATGCCTGTATGCCTGCAGATCCAGATAATCCGTTAGCTGTGCTTGGGGAAACTCTCGGATCGCTTTTGGGGCGCGTTGTCCTTTACTTGAGCGCGATTGTGGGAGGACTTTCTCTGGGGGCTTCAATAGCGATGGGACGCTACATGGGAACGGACGAAGTTTTTAAGTTGCTCGCCATGCTGGACCTTGGGACGTTTTTTTTGCAT
>JANWVL010000105.1 GCA_025056655.1 Candidatus Methylacidiphilales bacterium | reverse complement strand
AAACTGAGCTACATTATTTTTCATATTACTTTTTTTCGTCGCCCCGCAGAAGCCCGCGGGGCGCGGATTGAAACGGAAATGGAGAAGTATCGGGCAGCTCGGGAGGAGGTCGCCCCGCAGAAGCCCGCGGGGCGCGGATTGAAACCAGATAAATATTGAATATATTCTGTTGAATGTGGTCGCCCCGCAGAAGCCCGCGGGGCGCGGATTGAAACGGGACCTCATCGAGGTGGAACACTCTACATATTAGAGTCGCCCCGCAGAAGCCCGCGGGGCGCGGATTGAAACTCGTATGTGCCCGCCGGGGCGCGCACCTCTATGACGTCGCCCCGCGGAAGCCCGTGGGGCGGCTATTTTCCTTTGGGCGCCGGTGGAACGCCGCCCTCCAAGGGGATTGTGCCGTTTGGAGGGTGGCGGTCTGGGGAGAGGTGGGTTGGGAGTTAGAAGGCTGTGGGTTAACGTGTTGTTGTGTGGGGGGCTTGCGGGGGTGGGGTGGGGGTGGTAGTGTGGGGGGTTTGATGTTTAGGTTGTGTGCTCCGTATTCTCCTGCTGGGGATCAGCCGCAGGCGATTGAGGCTTTGGTGCGGCGGATTGAGGAGGGGTGTCGGCATAATGTTTTGCTGGGTGTGACGGGGTCTGGGAAGACGTTTACGATTGCGAATGTGATTGCGCGGGTGAATCGGCCGACGTTGGTGGTGTCGCATAATAAGACGTTGGCGGCGCAGTTGTATTCGGAGTTTAAGCAGTTTTTTCCTGAGAATGCGGTGGAGTATTTTGTGTCGTATTTTGATTATTATCAGCCGGAGGCGTATTTGCCGGCGACGGATACGTATATTGAGAAGGATTCGGCGATTAATGAGGAGATTGATCGGTTGCGGTCGGCGGCGACGGCGTCGCTTTTGACGCGGCGGGATACGATAGTGGTGGCGTCGGTGTCGTGTATATATGGGTTGGGGTCGCCGGAGGATTATTTGAGTATGATTTGTAGTTTGGAGGTGGGGCAGGGGTTGTCGCGGGAGGCGTTTTTGGGGAAGTTGGTGGAGATGCAGTATGAGCGGAATGATGTGGAGTTGGGGCGTGGGAGGTTTCGGGTGCGTGGGGATGTGGTGGAGGTGTTGCCGGCTACGATGGAGGTGGGGTTGCGGGTGGAGTTTTTTGGGGATGAGGTGGAGCGGTTGGCGGAGTTTGATCCGGTGACGGGGGGGACGGTGAGGGGGCTTGGGCGGTTTGTGTTGTTTCCGGCGAGTCATTATGTGACGCCGCGGGAGAAGATACGGCGGGCGATTGGGGCGATTCGGGAGGAGTTGGATGAGCGGGTGGCGGAGTTGGAGCGAGCGGGGAAGTTGGTGGAGGCGCAGCGGTTGCGGTTGCGGACGAATTATGATTTGGAGCAGCTTGAGGAGATGGGGTATTGTAATGGGATAGAGAATTATTCGCGGCATTTGGCTGGGCGGGCGCCGGGGTCGCGGCCGTTTACGTTGTTGGATTTTTTTCCTGAGGATGCGTTGGTGGTGGTGGATGAGTCGCATGCGACGTTGCCGCAGATACAGGGGATGTATAATGGGGATCGGGCGCGGAAGGTGACGTTGGTGGAGCATGGGTTTCGGTTGCCTTCGGCGTTGGATAATCGGCCGTTGCGGTATGAGGAGTTTCAGGCGTTGTGTGGGGCGCGGATATACGTTTCGGCGACGCCTGGGCCGATGGAGTTGGAGTTGAGTGGGGGGCAGGTGGTGGAGCAGATTATCCGGCCGACGGGGCTTTTGGATCCGGAGATTGTGGTGCGGCCGTTGAGGGGGCAGGTGGATGATATTGTGGCGGAGGCGCGGGAGACGGTGGAGCGGGGGGATCGGGTGTTGATTTTGACGTTGACAAAGCGGACGGCGGAGGATTTAGCGGATTATTTGCGGGATTTGAAGTTTCGGGTGCGGTATTTGCATTCGGAGATTGATACGATCGAGCGGGTGGAGATTTTGCGGGATCTGCGGCAGGGGAGGTTTGATGTGTTGGTGGGGATCAATTTGCTCCGGGAAGGGCTGGATTTGCCGGAGGTGGCGCTGGTGGGGATCTTGGATGCAGATAAGGAGGGGTATCTGCGGTCGGAGCGGTCGTTGATTCAGACGGCGGGGCGGGCGGCGCGGCATTTGCAGGGGCGCGTGATCTTGTATGCGGATAAGATGACGCCGGCGATACGGCGGTTGATCGAGGTGACGGCGTATCGGCGCGAGAAGCAGGCTGCTTATAATGCTGCGCATGGGGTGAAACCGCGGGCAGTGCGACGAACGATCGAGGAGAGCTTGAGGACTTATTCGGGGAGTGAGGAGGAGGCGGTGGCCGTGGTGGGGGAGCCAGATGGGCCGCGGGATTTGGAGAAGTTGATTGCGGAGCTCGAGGCGGAGATGAAGGCGGCGGCGAAGAAATTGCTCTATGAGAAGGCTGCGCTGATTCGGGATCAAATCTTGGAGCTGCGGGCACAGATGTCGGTGGAGAGAAAGGAGAGTGGAAGGGTGGCAAGAGGCACGGCGGCGGCGCGGAGGGGGAAGTAGTCTGGGTGAGGGAAAGGGGGTAGTTTCTGGGATGGGGGTGGGGGATTGCGCGGGGGATGGGGCGTTTAGGTTGGGGTTGTGGATCGAGAGATGAGGTGGGGTGGGTGGGGGGTGTTTTTATTCACTTTTTGGTTTGGTCGGCGTGGTGAAAGTTCATACGAGGCAAGGGTGGGGTGTGGGAGTTTTCAAATTGCTCTGAGGCGGGATTGAGGCTGTGGTTTAGTTGAAAAGGCGATGGAATGCGCGCAAGGGAAAATAGCGCCCGGGACAATCGGTGGGGCGTGCGTTGATTTCGCGATGTCCGCGGAATATGAGGCGTCGGCCGCAGCGTTGGTTGAGGTAACGGATGAGTTCGGTGGTGGCGGCGATTTGGCGTTTGGTGGGGGCGTGGCGGTTGAAGTTGCCGATCAGGCAAATTCCGATGCTGATCTCGTTTAGGCGATCATCGTAGAGGTGGCCTCCTGCGATTTGATGGACCCAACGGTGGCCAACTTCGATTTGGCCGTCTCTGCTTTGTCGTCCATTTCCGATCACGAAATGATAAGCTAGTCCGTTTTCCATTCCGATGCGTCGGTGGTAACTGTCCATAATTTTTGCGTTGCCTGAAGAGGCGCCGCTGTGGTGGACGACCACGTATTTCCATCGCCCGCGCTTTACTCGCGGGATCTCCATCAGATGGATAATCGGCCGTAAGAAAGATGAAATTCTTTTTGAGCTAGGATTGAGTGGTGGGGTTTCTTTGGTGTGTGGAAGGGTAGGGGTATGAGGAGGTAGATAGCCGTTTTGGATTGCGCTCTCATCGGATGCCGAGGTGGATTTTTGAGGGGTAGGGATACGTAAGCGCTGTCCGATCTGCAATCGAGTTGGGTTGCGGATTTGGTTTTCTGCCATCAACTCCCGCGGCGAAATGCCATAGTATCGCGCTATTTGATACAAGGTCTCTCCTCGACGCACGACATGATAATCAGGCGGTTGTGTTTGAGCTATCAATGAGCCTCCGAAGGCGCTCCACATTCCAATAAGGAAAATATGCAACCAAAGACTGCGCGCCCTCATGACTTGTCGAGAAACAAGCTAAGAAAACGTCCGTTTCCGCCAAGGCAAAACGCTTAGCGTTTTTGCTTTTTTGTTGTAGCTTGTAACACGATGAGTAAGGACAATGCTGCCAACTGTATGCTGGCAGATCGCCAGAATGAGCGCGACTATCGAGAAATCGCTATCGATCGTGTGGGCATCAAGGATTTGCTTTATCCGATCGCCGTGCGGGATCTTTCTCAGGTGATCCAACACACTGTAGCTCGCGTCGAAATGACCGTCGATCTTCCGCATCATTACAAAGGCACACACATGAGCCGTTTTGTTGAAATCCTTCACAGCCATGGACGCGAGATCCAGGCTGATCAACTCTTTCCGATTGTGCACTCTCTGCGCACACGGCTTGATGCCTCAGCGGCGCACCTTATTTTGGATTTTCCCTACTTTATCGAAAAGAAAGCACCCGTAACGGAATCGCGGGGCTTAGTGGATTATGGGGTGACTTTCGTGGTCACCCACGAAGACGGACGTGATGATTTCGTTTTAAAGATCCGCGTGCCGCTCACCACTCTCTGCCCCTGCTCGAAAGCTATCAGTGCATACGGCGCCCACAATCAACGTGGCTACGTGACGGTAGCTATTCGCTCTCGCGCGACAGTCTGGATCGAGGAATTAGTCAAATGGGTGGAGTCTTGCGGCAGCGCGGAGGTGTTTTCACTTCTGAAGCGTGCTGACGAAAAACGAGTCACTGAGCTTGCCTACGATCATCCAGTCTTCGTCGAGGATCTAGTAAGAAATGTCGCGCTAAAGCTCAATAGTGAACCTCGCGTGACTGCATATCAAATCGAAGCCGAAAATATCGAAAGCATCCACAACCACTCCGCCTACGCTCTTGTGAAGAAGGCTTGGTATTGATCCCGCTGAGCTGATAGATTGTAAATGCATGAGGCGTTGGAAAATAGTCCACACCGAGGCATCCGAGGGCTGGGGAGGACAGGAGATCCGTGTCCTAGCCGAAGCCATGTGGTTTCGTGAGCATGGACACACCGTATTTCTAGTGGCGCCATCTCATTCTCAGATCTTTGCTCGCGCTCGTGCAGAGAGGTTTGAAGTTTTCCCGATAGGTTTTCAGAAGCGCGATCAAATTGCCGATGTTACGCAGCTCGCCCGAGTTTTTTTACAGACAAGACCGGACATCGTTTGCACTCACAGCAGCGTGGATAGTTGGGTTGGGCTGTCTGCAGCAATGGTTGCACGTAGTCCATTACGTGTGCGGTATCGCCACGTCAGCACTCCGATCGCAAAGAATCCACAGAACATGTTGCTCTATCGCTACATGACCCACTTAACGATCACGACGAGCTCGAGAATAGCCGAAGAAATCAAGTCCCGTTTCCAACTCCCTATCGACCGCGTATGCAACGTCCCCACTGGAATACAACCGCCACAAAGCCTACTCGATCGCGAGACGGCACGCCGAAATTTAGCTCTGGAGCTCAACCTCCCTCAACATACCCGCTTCATAGGTCAAGTTTCCGTGCTGAGAAGCTGGAAAGGGCATCGTCTACTCATGTCTGCATTTGATCGCCTCGCAGAAAATTTCCCGAATCTACATCTTGTGCTTGTAGGAACAGGCCCTGGCGAGCCACATTTGAAGCGCGACCGCGAGATGCTCGCATGCAAAGACCGCATACACCTCCTCGGGCATCGTGACGCCCCTTGGAATTACTTTCGCGCGATGGATCTCTGCATCCTCGCTAGCACCAGCGGTGAAGGAGTTCCCCAGTCGATACTCCAAGCTATGGCCGCAGGCACACCAGTCATTGCTACGCGAGTCGGCGGCATTCCAGAAGCCCTCAATCAAGGAATGTATGGCGAGCTCATTCCACCGCATTCAGTAGAAGCCTTAATTGCCGCGATAGAGAAATGCCTTCGACACTACGACGCTTGCATCGCCCGCGCTGAAAAAGCTGAACTCTTTGTGAAAACACATCACACAATCGATCAGATGGGCAACAAAATTTTACAACTCTTCAACTATCACCTCTCCTAGCGCCTCAGACCCTTCCATAAGAATATTATGAACATGCCTTTTCCTCTCTCTATCGAATCTCCTACCTCTCCTTTTCTAAGTCTCCAAGACCCATCGATGCAAAAGATATGGCAACGTGCACTGGCCTTATCACATCAATCTCCCCGTCACCGCATCATGTGGCCCCTGCAACGCCGGCCTACTGACACCGTGCAGCGCCTACTAAACTTCATTCAACCGTCCGCCTATTTCCGCCCGCATCGCCACCCTCAACCTGCTGCGACTGAGCTGATCTACCTTATACAAGGATCTCTCAGCGTTTTTATTTTTAACGATGACGGCACTATCCTTCACCATGTGGTCCTTTCCCCACACTCTCCTCTCCATGCCCTTGCAGACATCGACGCAGGACTTTGGCACACCATCTTGGCTCATGAAAAAGACACCGTCATCCTAGAGATCAAACGCGGACCTTACGACCCAGCCCTAGACAAAATTTTTGCGCCGTGGGCTCCAGAAGAAACTCTCAACCCACACCACTACGCTGATTATCAAGCAATGCTCAGAAAAACTCCCGTCACCTCTTCGTGAATCGGCATCATTTCAGCATTGAGAGCTGACGCCGTTGCATGCTAATACAAACCTTCTTATTTCATTAGCGAAAATGGATCATCTCGACCGCCTCGAATCTCAGTCTATCTACATTTTCCGTGAAGCCTTCTACGCCTTTGAACGTATCGCCCTCCCCTGGAGCATGGGCAAAGATTCCAACGTCCTCATCTGGCTCGCAAAAAAAGCCTTTTGCACCAAAATCCCCTTCCCGATCCTTCACATTGATACCACCTACGAATTTCCAGAGATGCTCGAATTTCGCGACTGGGCGAAAAACTACTACGACCTCGACCTCATCGTCTGGATAAACGAAGCTGCACGCCGCGGCGATCCCCCATACTCTTCCCCGATCGGTTATGAAACGCACGACCCAGTCACCGTCACACACGAGCTCAAGACCGTCGCCCTACAACAAGCCATGGCAAAGTATCAATGGGACGCTTTGATTACCGGCATTCGCCGCGACGAAGATCCCACGCGCGCAAAAGAGCGTTACTTCTCGCCTCGCACTGCCCAATTCGAATGGGACTACAAAGATCAACCCCCGGAATTTTGGAACCAATTCACCACTCAAGTAGGCCCAGGCGAGCATGTGCGCGTCCAACCGCTGCTGGATTGGACTGAGCTAGATATCTGGCTCTACATAAAACGCGAAAAAATCCCCATCCCCAAAATGTATTTTGCTCGCCCCGATCCGCAGACCGGAAAAATGATGCGGTTTCGCTCCCTAGGATGCTGGCCGATCACGAAACCAGTCGAAAGTTCCGCAACCACAATCGATGACATTATCGAAGAACTTCGCACCACCAAGACTTCTGAACGAGCTGGTCGTGCTCAAGATCATCACGAGCGAAACGCCATGCAAAAGCTCCGCGCAAAAGGATTCATGTAGTCGCTATGTCTTCCACCGCTCCTTCTCGAGAAAAACTGCGCATTGTCATTGTCGGCCACGTAGATCACGGCAAATCTACGCTAATCGGTCGCCTTCTATTCGATACCGGCTCAGTTCCCGAAGGCAAATATGAACAGCTCAAAGCCGCTGCTGAAGCTGAAGGAATGGATTTCGAATACGCCTTCCTACTCGACGCGCTGCTTGAAGAGCAGGAGCAAAACATCACCATCGACACCACCCAGATTCCCTTTCGCACCGCCACCCGCGACTACGTCATCATTGACGCCCCTGGCCACAAAGAGTTCTTGAAAAACATGATCACAGGCGCAGCAAGCGCCGACGCCGCAATCCTCTTGATCGCCGCCAATGAAGGCATCCAAGAGCAGTCTCGTCGGCATGGTTATCTCCTTTCTCTGCTAGGTATCCGCCAAATTATCGTCGCGGTAAATAAAATGGATACCGTTCACTACGACCAAAAAACCTTTGAGCAAATTCAAAAGGAATACACAGACTTTTTGAAAGAACTCAATATCACCCCGACTTACTTTATCCCCATATCCGCACGCTACGGAGTCAATATCACCCACTCCGCACGAGATCTGATGCCGTGGTGCACTGCTCCAGCCATCCTTGAAGCTCTTGCGCAATTCACGCCTCCTTCAGCTCGCCACGATATGCCGTTGCGATTGCCGGTCCAGGATGTCTATCGATTCGACGACCGCCGCATCATCGCCGGCCGCATCGAGGCTGGGACCCTTCGCGTCGGAGACGAGATAGAGTTTCTCCCAGATGGTAAACGGTCGCGCGTGAAATCCTTTGAGACCTGGCCCATCCCTCAAGAGCCGATCCTCCAAGCAGAGGCAGGGCGTTCCGTCGCTATTACTCTCACCGAACAAATCTTCATTCGCCGAGGACACATTGCCCAAAAACCCCAGAGCGGTTGCATAGAAACTCATGAATTCCGTGCAAACGTCTTCTGGATCGCCTCAGAGCCTCTACGCGTCGGCTCCCGTTTCAAGCTACGCCTCACCACCCAAGAAGTCGAAGCCTCCCTCATTACACTCCATCGAGTGATTGATACCGCTACCCTAGTCGCTCCACCGCATAGCCCTGATTTCATTGGCAAAAACGAAGTGGGCGAAGTGACCCTGCGCACTCGATCTCCGATAGCTCTAGATCTAGCCAGTTTCCTACCAGAAACCGGGCGATTTGTGATCATCGGCTCAAATGGAATTGCTGCCGGCGGCGGCATTGTGCTCCACGCCAAGCCTGAAGAAAGACGCTCCAGTGAAAACATCGTCTGGGCTGACGGCGGCGTAAGCCGAGAAATGCGAGAGGCCAGAAATTTACATCGCGGCGCTGTCTTATGGTTCACAGGCCTCTCCGGCAGCGGCAAGACGACATTGGCTGTTGCACTAGAACGAGATCTTTTTCGACGCGGCTACCAAACTTTCATTTTGGATGGAGACAATTTGCGTTTCGGACTTAACCGTGACTTAGATTTTTCACCCGCAGCACGCTCAGAAAACATTCGACGCGCCTCCGAAGTCGCTAAACTAATGGCTGAAGCTGGCCTGATCGTCATCACTTCTTTCATCTCTCCCTACCGACTCGATCGAGAACGAGCTCGAGCCATCATCACAGAGACCAAAATCCCATTCATCGAAATCTACATCAACGCCCCACTAGAAGTTTGCCAAAAAAGAGATCCAAAAGGCCTCTATGCCAAAGCGCTAGCTGGCGAGATCAAGAATTTTACCGGCATCTCTGCCCCTTATGAACCGCCAGAAAACCCCGAAATCGAGATCCGCACCGATCTCCTCAGCCCAGAAAAAGCACTCGACCTCTTACTCGATCGCATCCTCCCTCAGCTTCAATTAAAAGAACCCGAGACTTCGATCTGAAAGGCCAGCCTTCTACGACTGTTGATAAGACTTTTCAACAAGATCCGCAACATCCCGATACGACATATCCACTTCATAGATAAGCTTGAGCCGCTCAATAGCAGCATCTTTTTGGCCTAGTGAAAAAAGCACTTGGGCGAGATTGTAGAGTATCTCCTTTTTAAGGTCGTCCATGATCGGGATCTCATCGGCAGCAGTTTGAAGTTGCTTCACAGCAAGATCATTCATTCCAAGATGGTGGTAAGCTTGCCCGATAAGATTCATCGCACGTAAACGAACGGAGGGTTGTCTCATCCCAAGCTGCAATTCTCGCAAAGCCTCACGGTATTGGCCTGCCCGATAAAGCGCCTCACCAAGCTCAAATCGAAATTGGTTATCATTCGGATACTTTGCAACGCGCTGGCGGCACTGCTCCAGGTGTAGTTGGGCTTTGCGTTGAAGTAAGGCTTCGCGTTCGGCGCTCTGTTCTCCGCTCAAAGTCTTGAGTTGCTCATCAATCATTTCAAGCTCTATATCACTGATTGCTTTCTCAATCACTGGATCTGCGCGTCCAGACAATTCATACGCATAACGATACCACTCCAATGCCGTAGTAAGGTCTCCACGTTGACGACAGAGCTGCGCAATCTGCTTGGCTATAGGAATATTGTTAGGTTCTGCTTGGAGACGCGCATAAAGCGTGTTGATTTGTTCAAGAATCGCCTCTTCACTTTTGACGACTTTTGAGGCCTGTTCAAGTAGGGCTGCTTGTTCTTGGTCTTTAATCAGACTTCGATAGTCTTGTGCTTGTTCCCACCCACCACTCTTAGAAGTGATGCTAGCCGTAACGTTTTTCAATAAGCTCAGCGCTTCACCATTCGTTGGATCGATCTGAACGAGTCTCTCCAGTGTCATCCGCGCTTTCTCGAGTTCGCCCAAATCCTTGTAGGTTAGCGCCAACTTATAGAGGTTATCGGTGTCGTTAGGCTTAGCGTCTCGCAAGGTTTCATAAGCCAATGCTGTCATTTCCTTTAGGCCTTCTTGTATGCCGATTTCCGCAAGCAACGAATTCGCCCTTTGATTATGCGGCTCGAGAGCCAAAGCCTCTTCCAATGTTTTTAATGCTTCTTTTGGATTTCTTTTGGCTTCTGCGGCAGCTTTCACGAGAAGCGCGCTCACCTTTACGCTATTCATCTGCCGCGTAAGAGGACTGAGGGTCTTATACTTAGCAATACACAATGCACGTAGCTCTCTGCGGCCTTCGATAAATTCAGGTTCAGTGGCCAATATGTTTTGATATAGAGCTATGGCATAATCATAATTTTGTGCCTGCTTTGCAATGCGGATGCGCTGCAACAGTTGCGCGTTAGTGCTGTTAAGTTGTGCTTCCGTCTTGGCTTGCATAAATCAGCATGAAGAGTAGCGAAGGTTTAGTCACTTTTGTGCAGGAGATTTTTTGACGAGCTTTGTTTCACTTTTTTAGCGTAACTTTTCCTGAAAAGATTGCGCCACGTCTTACGCAAGGCGTCACGTTTACGAAGATAACGTTCCATCCGCTCCGGTCCTTTTTGAATCGCTCGCAGAACCCCATTTACCGAGAATTCATCCGCATCGAGAATTGTATAAGCAATCCCTATCATCTCGGCATGATGTGCGTCGCTACCAGCCGTCATTGGAAGATGTGCGCCTAAGGCAAATTCGTAGGCTCGGCGGTTACAATGGCGAAAGGTAGTGGCCGCGTTGAAGACCTCTATAGCATCCCAGCGTATCGCTTGCAGCGTGGCCTCTCGAATCCCCGCTCTAAAATAATCATACGGATGCGGCGGTATCGCTAAACCTCCATGTTCATGGATAATCTTCACCGCTTCACTCGGATCAATCCCCTTTAAGTCAGGAAGTCGCACTCCAAGAGCCAAAAGATGACCAGCACTCGTGGTAATCTCTTGTCCAGGAATGATAAGAAAGTTATCGACTGGCAATCCGTCTTCCCGCATCAATCCAAGCTGCAGGAAATAATCGACACAGGCACACGTGTTGTGATCTGTAATAGCAAATCCTTGCAGACCACGCTCTTTAGCGACCTGCACCATTTCCTCTGGATCTGCCACTCCATCCGCTGAGAAGCGTGAGTGGCAGTGAAGGTCGATGTTAAGCTTCATAGCGCGCGTCTGACTGTGGACTATGTTATGTTGCCGATGCTATTTTCATAAAGTTTTTTAATAAATCTTTTCCGTGCTCGGTGAGAATGCTTTCGGGATGAAACTGCACTCCGTGTATCGGCCACTCTTTATGCATCAAGCCCATTATTTCTTGGTCGGGAGTGTCCGCCGTCGCCGTTATTTTCAAGCATTCCGGCAGTGTCTCTTTCCGCACGATCAACGAATGATAACGCGTCGCAGCAAAAGGTGAAGGAAGACCCGCAAACACACTTTCTCCTTGATGTAAAATCAGCGACGTCTTTCCATGCATCAATCGCGGCGCTCGCACAATTTCACCACCAAAGACATGTCCTATACATTGATGGCCAAGACACACCCCAAGAATAGGAATTCGCTGGCCTAGCTCCGCAATAACCTCGTTGCAAACACCCGCATCTTCTGGACGCTTCGGCCCTGGAGAGATCACGATCCCAACCGGATTCATCTTTCGGATCTCCGCAACCGAAATAGCATCATTGCGCTTGACGATGACTGTCGCTCCCAGCTCACCTAAGTATTGAACAAGGTTATAGGTGAATGAGTCGTAGTTATCGATGATTAGAAATGTAGAATTTTGGCCGCTCATTGGACTATGGAACCTGCTCGAATCTTGCGTTTGCTTAAAGCAACTGCCCATGACATGGCTTTAAGCCCTGCCTGCGCTTTATTGCAGCTCTCTAGATATTCACCTTCCGGTGTTGAATCTGCCACCAATCCGCCTCCAGCTTGCAAATAAGCCTTCCCATCCTTGATCAACCACGTTCGGATAGCAATGCAAGAGTCTAAGTTACCAGCATAACTAAAGTATCCTACTGCTCCTGCATATGTGCCTCGGCACGTCGGTTCATTCTCAGCGATGATTTGCATGGCTCGAATTTTCGGTGCTCCCGTCACTGTCCCAGCCGGAAAAGTCGCTCTCAACACGTCATACGGCGTCACATCCTCCCGCAACCTTCCTTCCACATTCGAAACAATATGCATCACATGCGAATACCGCTCGATCACCATAAAATCAGTCACATGCACCGTATCATACCTGCAAACCCTTCCTAAATCATTCCGCGCAAGATCTACCAACATCAAATGCTCTGCGCGTTCCTTTTCATCCGCCAAAAGCTCCTCTGCTATCGCTCGATCTCTCTCTGCATCCTCATGTCGCGGCCGTGTGCCAGCTATCGGGCGAATCGTTGCTCGCCCCTGCACACATCGGACGTGCACTTCCGGAGATGACCCCACCAAAGCTAGACTATCGAACTTCAAACAAAACATATACGGAGATGGATTAATCGCACGAAGCGCACGATACAGAAGAATAGGATCATGATCATACGCTACACACCAACGCTGAGATGGCACCACTTGGAAAATATCACCGGCCTCGATATACCGCTGCATACGCGCCACCATCTGGCAGTAATAGTCCCGTGTCATATTCACGCTACTCTCGATTGCTTCCCCCACTAATCCCATCGGTATGGGATTAATCTCATGCGCTTCACACAAGACACTTTCGATAATGCCTATCCTCCCTACCGCATCCGTATAGACCCTTGAGAAATCTCTTTCAGCGCTGAGATGAACGTTTACCACAATATGGATCACATGCTTCTCGTGGTCAAAAACAACAACCTCGTCACATATAATAAAATAAAAATCAGGAACCCCTAAGTCGTCTTCCCTCGCCCGCGGCACCACCGGCTCAAACACACATCCCGCTTCGTATGCCAAAAAGCCTATCGCACCTCCGCAAAAAAAAGGCAACGACGGCATCCCCTTCGGTATAACATACCGCCGCATGTGCCCCTCAAGCGATCTCAACGGGTCTTTCACCTCCCTGCGTTCGCATCTGCCATCCGCCCAAATCCACTCTTCGATCCCATCACGCGCCATCATCACCACACAAGGGCCAGCTCCAATGATCGAATACCGCGCAAAGCGATGCCCCCTCTCTACACTCTCCAGAATAAAAGCATAACGATTATCCTTTGCCAGCTTTTCATAAGCAGCCAAAGGCGTAATCCAATCCGCCGCTAAAGTCTTCTGAATTGGAATAACATTCCCCTGTTCCGCCCAATGATTAAATTCTCCTATCGTCGGCGTAATTTCACTCATGCAGTCCTTCTTCCTTTATCCCTGCATTGATAGCTTGTCGAGTATCGCTCAATCTAAAGTTAGTCCATGCTCTTTCTGCCACAGTTTCTCAAGCACCTCTGGATACAAGATATGTTCTGCTTCTTGTATTCGCCTATGAAGTTCCTCAGGCGTATCATCTGGCCAGACGGGGACTTCTCGTTGGGCTAATATTTCGCCGCCATCAAGAGACTCATCCACATAGTGCACCGTGCAACCCGTCTTTTTCACACCTGCTGCCAATGCCTGTTTCCAAGCCTCTAGCCCTTTGAAATCCGGTAAAAGCGAGGGATGTATATTTAAAATCCTTCCTCTATATGCCTCCAAAAGCGGTGCTTTCACCACCCGCATATACCCAGCAAGAATCACCCATTCACATCCCGCTTCACGCAAGCGCTCCACAAGTTCCCCCTCAAGTTCCGGCTCTAATCGCGTCTTGTAGCGACTCAAAGGCAAAACCCAAATCGGGTAACCCAACCGACGTGCATGCTCGACTATCCCAGCATCCTCTCGATCACTCACTACCAATCGAATCTCGGCATGCAGCTTCCCCGCTTGTATAGCCTCATGGATGGCTAAAAAATTACTCCCCTTCCCCGAGCCCAGCACCCCCAAACGCAACAGTGGCTTCATCTGACGTTCGCAATCCTCTCAATAATACGCGTCGTAGAACGCCCCGCAACAAACGGCTCAATCACAATACGCGCCCCACAGCCTCGCAACACCTTCAGCTCCTCAGGATCCAGGCTCTCCTCAGTGTAGTCGCCCCCTTTCACGTAAACATCCGGTTGCAAAGCCTCCAAAAAAACAGTCGCTCGCACATGATCAAAAATCGTCACCGCATCCACAAAACGCAACGCCCCCAACACTCCCGCTCGATCCTCCGCCGTATTGATCGGCCGCCCATCCCCTTTTAGAGCCCGCACCGCTGCATCGCTGTTGATCCCCACCCAAAGAAAATCTCCATAAGCCCGCGCCCTCTCCAAATAACACACATGCCCATAATGCAGTATATCAAAGCACCCATTCGTCCCCACTACCTTTTTACCCTCCGCGCGCAACTTCGCACGATACACCCCCACTTCATCCAACGGAACAACTCGTTTCACACCCCCACTTTGCTTTTCTATGCCCCATAAATCAAGCCTCACACTACCGCTTCTTCCCTTGTCACTTTCTTAAAATTTGCCAATTTTCAATATCCACCTATGCGACTCCTATTCCTCACACTTCTGATTCTACTCGCCCTCTTCCTCACAAACCCCTCATTCGAAGCCCACAAAACCCACATCATCCAAAGCGAAGAAGCCAAGATGAAAAACAAAAACACACTCTTAAGCGCCATGGGTATCGGCCGCCTCAGCGGTGAAGCCACAGCCGCTCTGCTAGAATACCATAACCATCACATCTTCTCCCTCACTAAACTCAACGGCGAAATCATCACCATAGGTCTCGCCCACCAAATCTTCCGCCTCCCCCGACGTAGCGAATAACCTTCCCAAAACCCCTATGCCCGTCAAAACCATCACCATGCCCATGCTCAGCCCCTCCATGACTGAGGGCACTCTCGCAAACTGGATCAAAAAAGAAGGCGACCACATCCAATCCGGTGAAGTCATCGCCGAGGTCGAAACAGATAAAGCCATAATGGACCTCGAAGCCTTTGACTCAGGCTACCTGCGAAAAATTCTTATCCCTGCAGGCACTAAAGTCGCCATAAACACCCCAATCGGCATCCTTACAACCACCGCAGACGAACCCTTCGATCTCCCCTCCACAACCTCCACTCCAACACCCACAACAACCCCTACCCAACAACCCACTACCCAAACACCATCCGCCCCCTCCCCCCAGCCATCCCCCTCCTCCTCAGATCGCACCACCGTTACAAGCCCACCACCGCCCCCCACATCACGCATCAAAATCTCCCCACTGGCCAAAAAAATAGCGCATACACAAAACATCCCCCTGCATCTCATCTCTGGCACTGGCCCCGGCGGACGCATCGTTAAACGCGATGTCCTCCAAGCTGCACAAAACCTTGCTCAAAACGCCCCTCCCCTCTTCCCCACTGGCCCCATAGCACGCGACGCTCGCATCCCCCTCACCCCCATGCGCCAGACGATCGCCCGTCGCCTTCTCGAAAGCAAAACCCAAATCCCCCACTTCTACCTCCAAATTGAAATTAACGCCGACCCCCTCGTCCAAACCCGCACCGCCCTCAACGAAGCCCTCGCCAACCTCACCGATCCCGTCAAGCTCAGCTACAACGACTTCGTCATGAAAGCCGTAGTCCACGCACTCCGCGCCGTTCCAGCCGTCAACAGCTCCTTCGAAGGCGACGCCATACGCCAGCACAGCGAAGTCCACCTAGCCTTCGCCGTAGCCCTAGAAAACGGCCTCATCACTCCCGTCATTCGCTCTGCCTCCTCAAAAAACATCCGCCAAATCTCCATCGAAGCTAAAAACCTCGCCACAAAAGCCCGTGAAGGAAAACTAAAACCCGACGATTACCTCGGCGGCACCTTCACCGTATCGAATCTCGGCATGATGGGTATTGATAGCTTCTCTGCCATCATCAATCCCCCTCAAGCCGCTATCTTAGCAGTAGGAAACATCACCAAAAAACCCATCGTCAACGACCTCAACCAAATCACAATCGGTCACCGAATGACCCTCACACTATCCTGTGATCATCGAGTCATAGACGGGGCTATCGGCGCTCAATTCCTATCTGCACTCCGTCGCCACCTCGAAAACCCCGTCCTCCTTCTCGCCTAGCCCCTCTCACCCCCATGCCTGATCAAATCTCAGCAGCCATCGATCCCCCTTACATCTACATCCGCATTTCAGGCCGGGCTACCTTTCAAAACGCCCCACTCATCAAAGCCTTCCTCGACTCGACCATCAATGCCTCGCAACCCCACGTCATCCTAGATCTACAAACATGCACTTACCTCGACAGCACCTTTCTCGGCACACTCACAGGAATTGCCCTTCGGCACAAAAAACAAGGCCTTCCCCCCCTCCACTTCATCCACACCACAGGCCGCAACCTCGAAATAATTACCAACCTCTGCTTAGACAAACTCTTCACAATTCACTCAACTTCACCATTCCCCGACCCCACACCCCTCTCCCTAAAATCCATCGAACCCATTACCCCACTCGATAAAAACCAAACCAGCGCCTCTATGCTCCAAGCCCATGAAAATCTCATCCAATGGCACCCCCCCAACGCCTCCAAATTTCAAGACGTCGTCCACTACCTCCGCTCCCGCAACACCCACACACCTAATCCATAACCTCTCCCCCCAAAGCACCTCACCCCTCCCCCGCCTCAATGAAAGAAACTAAACCCGACTACCCCCCTTCCACCGTTCGCGAAATTCAAGAAATCCTCCTCCCCCACCACCATCCCGCTCCCCGCGGATACTCCATATTCGGCCGAAACCTCCCAGCGCAAGAAATCAGCGGCGACTACTTCGATATCTTCACACTCTCCCCCCAACGAACAGCCATCACCATCGCCGACGTCTCTGGAAAAGGGATCTCCACCTCCCTACTCATGGCCACCTGCCGATCCGCCCTTCGCTCCTGCGCCCCCCTTCACTCCTCCACAAAGGAAACCCTCTGCCACCTCAACCGCCTCCTCTACCCCGACATCAAAGAAGGCACATTCATCACAATGATCTACGCTATCCTCGACTCCTCCACTCACACCCTAGAAATATCCCGCGCCGGGCACGAGATCCCCCTCCTTCTCTCCACTCAACACTCCCCCCCACACCTCACCTCCATTAAAGAATCCCGCGGCCTCGCACTAGGCTTAGACTCAGGCGAAACTTTCGATGCCCTCCTCACCCCCACCACAATTCACCTCCAGCCTGGCGACACCTTTGTCGCCTTCACAGACGGCCTCAACGAAGCTTTCAATCCCCACCAAGAACAGTTTGGCCTCACACGCCTCAAAGAAGCCCTCATCACCCACGCCTCGGCCGACCTAGAAAAACTCTGCTCCCTCATCCTACACGCCGTAAAAAACCACGTCTCCACCACCTCCTTTCACGACGATATCACCCTACTCCTCCTCCGTCGCGAACTCAACTAGCACCTCTCCCCACCATGTCCCTTCCCGTCCGTGCCTTCTGCCCCCACCTCCACGCCACACCCCTCACCCTCCCCGAATCCGAGTATCACCATCTCATCCACGTCCTACGAGTCCGCCCACATCACCGCGCCGTGCTATTCAATATCCAAGGCCAGTATCTCCTCGCAGAAATTACAGCCGTTAAAAAAAAACACCTCTCCCTCACCCCCCTCACACCCATCCGACAATACACCCTACCACCCCCTCGCATCTCCGCAGCATTAGCCCTACCCAAACAAGACGCCTGGCACGACCAGCTCGCACTATCCGTTCCCCTCGGCGTCCATCATATCCAACCCCTTCTTACCGCCCGCTCCGAAATGCACCTATCCGAAAAAAATCTACCAAACAAAATCCAAAAATGGCACCGCATACTCATCGAGTCCGCCAAACAGTCCGCTTCATTCCACATCCCCACTCTTAGCCCCCCCCAACCATTTCATACCTTCCTCTCTTCATCAACCGCCTCAACAAAAATCATCGCCTCACTCGAACCCCACTCCAAGCCACTCCGCGACGTCCTCCCCACAACAACGGATTCAATCTCCCTCCTCATCGGCCCCGAAGGCGACTTCACCCCAGAAGAATACACCGAAGCTTACCGTCACGGTTACCAACCAGTCTCACTCGGTCACTCCGTGCTACGCTGTCCCCTCGCTCTCTCCGTGCTCCTCAGCCAGATCCGCTTCCTCTTCCCTCTCCCCAACCCAATCGACCTCTGCCCTACTCCCTCGCATTCAAAAGCTCATTCCTCTGCTCAGCCGTAAATAAGCCTCCCTGAATCCACTGCCGTGCCGCACTAGCATCCACACGCAGCCACTCCCGCGCCACACTCATCATCGTCTCCCGCCGCAAAGCCACATCACGGATACTCTGTGCCCATAAACTTGCCCTCTCAGGATCACTACCCATTGTAGCAAAAACAAAACTCTGCACCGCATGATCCCGCGAAACGTTCAACGGAAGCCTATCCAGATACTCCGATGCCGCTACGACATCCATCCGCGCATAATGACCCATCACCTCCCGTATCGCCCGATTCTTCAACTCCCCCTCAGGCATACTCGCCACATATTGCGTAGCCCGCGGCAAATCACTCGTTGTCCACACACCAATCAGACTCGGCAAATACCGATTAATCAACTTGCTATCATTCCGTGAAACCATCCACTGTATAGCCTCCGCCGGCGTGTTCCGCCCCCACTGACTCATAATCCCCGATAAATAATCATACCGCTTCTCCCCACTCAAGTTACCCCAAAGATAATCCGCTGCCTCCCGTGGCGCAGTGCGCCCCCACTGACTGAAAATCGTCTCCCAAGCAGCCTTCTGCAACCCAGGATCACCAAGCTGATGAGCAAAAGCCAACGCCCCCCGCACATCGACACTACTCCACGACCACAGCACATTCCTAAGCGAATCCGTCTGTATATCCCCAGCAGGTAAATTCAACACCGCGCGCGCCGCCACCTGCGGATTGTCTTGTCCCCAACTAGCAAATAAACCGGTCAACACCGACCGCCTAATGTTCATCTCCGAAATCCCATTTCCCCACGCCAACACCGCCTCAGGGCTTACCTTCGCCCATTCCATCGCCACAATCCGCATCGCCAATTCACGTTGCCGCATATCCCTCAACGAAGCCGCCACCTGTGCCGCCTCCTGAGGATTCTGCTGTGCCCACTGGCTAAAAACCGAACGCACAAAAAGCCACTCATGACCCTGATGGCCATATCTCTCCAAAAGCCCCACAGCAAGCCGCGGATCCCTCTTAGCTACCCCCTCCAAAAGCGCACGCATCGCCCGATGTTTTACAGACCCCTGTTCAAGACTTTGAACAAACGCCAAAGACGCTTGCGGATCCCTCTCAGCCCAAATCCGCGCAACCAAACTCAACACCTGCTCCCGATCCCCTATCTTAACAATTTGCGAAGCAAACACCGCCGCAGCCTGCGGATCTTCATACACCCACCTCTGCACCATCATCGAAAGAAGCAAATCACGTTCGCTACCCGCCTCCATCCCTAAAACCTGCTGTAGCACCAAAGGCATCTCCGCAAGACTCACAGCATCAAATAACCCAAGAGCCTTGCGATACCGCTCCGAAAGCTTCTCCTCCGCAAAGATGGCTTGAATTAAAGGTTGCCAATTACCCGATTGTTTCGCTTGCTCGGCTAGAATTGCCGCCGTCGCTGCTTCAGAAGTTGCCCGCTGCACAGAGACTTCACCTTCGAAGGATGTCGCCTGACTTTGAAACTCAGAAGAAACTTTCGCCCGCTGTATAGAATTATCCCTTGCCAAATTCTTTACATCCCTTGGAACTGTAGGCCTCGACCCAGCGCCGACCCCATAGCCGATTGCGAAAGCGATCAATAGAAAACCTACCCCCCAAATCCACCTAAAGCCTGCAGAAGATCTATCAGCTGATACCATGTCAGCACCTTACACGTATTTTTTCGCTTACAAAAACCTGAAAAATCCTCCCCCTCCCCATTCCAGCTTGCAGAACACACCCCGTGCCTTATTTCTTTTACATGGACTTCTCAAAATTCACCGAAAAAGCACAGCTCGCCATCGCAGAATCCCAAACCCTAGCCACCCGATACTCACACCAAACCGTCGACGTCGAACACGTCGCCCTAGCCCTGATCACCCAAGAAGACGGCCTCATCCCACGCCTACTCACACGCATGGACATCTCCACCCCACTACTTCAATCAAAACTAGATCAGCACCTGCTATCCCTCCCCCGCATCTCCGGAGCCGCCACATCGGGCTCCACTTACATCACCCAACGCCTAAACGCCGTCCTAATCAAAGCTCAAGATGAAGCCAAACGGCTCAAAGACGACTACGTCAGCGTCGAGCACATCTTCCTAGCCCTCATCGAAGAACCCCCAACCACCCCCATCGGAAAAATCTTCAAAGAATTCAACATCACTCGCCAAAACTTCCAAAAAGCACTCCTAGAAGTTCGAGGGCACCAACGCGTCACCTCCGCCAACCCCGAAGCCACCTACGAAGCCCTCACCAAATACGGCCGCGACCTAACCGACCTCGCTACAAAAGGAAAACTCGATCCCGTCATCGGACGCGACGCAGAAATTCGCCGTTGCATCCAAGTCCTCTCCCGCCGCACTAAAAATAACCCAGTCCTCATCGGCGAACCCGGCGTCGGCAAAACTGCCATCGTCGAAGGCCTAGCCCAACGCATCGTCCGCCGAGACGTCCCAGACTCCCTCCAAGAAAAACGCATCATCTCCCTCGACCTCGGCGCACTCATCGCAGGCGCCAAATTCCGCGGCGAATTCGAAGAACGCCTCAAAGCTGTCCTCCAAGAAGTTACTAAAGCCGCAGGCCAAATCATCCTCTTCATCGACGAAATCCACACCATGGTCGGCGCAGGCAAAGCCGAAGGCGCCATGGACGCCGGAAACATGCTCAAGCCCATGCTCGCCCGCGGAGAGCTCCACTGCATCGGCGCCACCACCCTCGATGAATACCGCCAACACATCGAAAAAGACGCCGCCCTCGAGCGACGCTTCCAACCCGTCCTCGTCGAAGAACCCTCCGTCGAAGATACAATCTCCATCCTTCGCGGCCTCCGACAACGCTACGAAGTCCACCACGGCGTCCGCATCCAAGATGCCGCCCTCGTCTCCGCCGCCACCCTCTCCCACCGCTACATCTCCGACCGCTTCCTACCCGACAAAGCCATCGACCTCGTCGACGAAGCAGCCGCCAAACTCCGCACAGAAATCGAATCCATGCCCGAAGAACTCGAAACCCTCGAACGCCGCGTCCTCCAGCTCGAAATCGAGCGCGAAGCCCTCCGCAAAGAAAAAGACCAAGCTTCCGCCAATCGCCTCGCCGAACTCGAAAAAGAACTAGCCGAACTCCGCTCCCAACGCGACACTCTCAAAGCCCAATGGCAAAGCGAAAAGGAAAGCGCCAGCCAAATCGCCACCCTAAAACAACAAATTGCCGATGTCGAAAACCAAATCGAACAAGCCCAACGCCAAGCCGATCTCAACCGTGCCGCCCAACTCCGCTACGGCGTCCTCCCAGACCTCCAAAAAAAACTCCGCGAAGCCGAAGAAAAACAAAAATCCACTTCCCCTGACTCCCCACGACTCATCCAAGAAGAAGTCACCCCCGACGAAATCGCCGCCGTAGTAGCCCGTTGGACAGGTATTCCCGTATCCCGCCTCCTCGAAGGTGAAAAAGAAAAATTACTACGTCTCGATCAAATCCTACACGAACGCGTCATCGGTCAAGACGAAGCCGTCCAAGCCGCCGCAGATGCCGTCATCCGCGCCCGCTCAGGACTAAAAGACCCCAAACGTCCAATAGGATCCTTCATTTTCCTAGGTCCTACAGGCGTAGGCAAAACAGAGCTAGCCCGCGCCCTCGCTGCCGCCCTCTTCGACACAGACGAGGCCATCATTCGCATCGATATGTCCGAATACATGGAAAAACACGCCGTCGCCCGGCTCATCGGAGCACCCCCAGGATACGTCGGATACGAAGAAGGTGGTCAGCTCACCGAAGCCGTCCGCCGCAAACCCTACGCCGTTGTCCTCTTCGACGAAATCGAAAAAGCCCACCACGACGTCTTCAACCTCTTCCTCCAAATCCTCGACGACGGTCGACTCACCGACTCCCACGGCCGCACCGTCAACTTCCAAAACACAATCATCATCATGACCTCCAACATCGGCAGCCCACGCCTCCTCGAAGCCATGGAGACTTATGGCGAAATCCCAGAATCCACGCGCGAGGAAGTAATGCGGGAATTACGCCAACATTTTCGCCCCGAGTTCCTCAATCGCATCGATGACATCCTCCTCTTCAAACCTCTCCAGCTCGAAGACATAATGAAAATCGTCACCATCCAACTAAGTCTCCTACAAAAGCGTCTCGACGAACGCCGCATCGAACTCAACGTCACAAAGGCCGCTAAGGAACATCTCGCCCGAGAAGGTTATGATCCCCAATTCGGAGCCCGCCCCCTCAAGCGCACCATCCAGCGCCTCCTTGAAACCCCATTGTCTCGAAAAATCCTAGCCGGCGAAATCACAGACAACTCCAAAGTCACCGTCGGATTCGAGAACAACTCACTAGTTTTCAAATAAAATTGCCTCCCCAAATCCTTTCCGCTAAGACCACACACAGCCGCGGGCGTAGTTTAATGGTAGAACGCTAGCCTTCCAAGCTAGGCGCGAGGGTTCGATTCCCTCCGCCCGCATGGTAACTCATCGCTGGTCCTTAAACTACTCAACAACCAGCTCTCCCACCCTCAGCAACCAGACACAGCCGCAACCACACACCTCATAAATCAGCTCATCGCCCACCCTATCCACCAAAAACACTCCCAGGACTCATACAACGCACGGCTCACCCCAGTAACAGCGCAGCAAGAACAAGACCCAAGACTAAGCTAATTTTGTTAATTTTTTGCCTAGATTGTAAATAAAGTTTTACCGACCATAAGTTGCCTCAAAGAAATATTATCAATAGCCTAGCCGTTAAAAACAACCCATTATGAAACTCTTATCTCTCCTCTCCACCGCCGCCATCATCTGGCTCCATCTCACAACCCCAGCTCATGCCGGGACCGTAGTAGGAACAGACTGGACGTTCACTTACTCCGAGCCTGACGACAACACCAATAACGTAGGCCCAGGAGAATACGACCCCTTAACGAGCATGATCAACTCGATCAACAGCCTCCAAAATGGCGAACGCATGTATATAACAATATACAGCTTCACAGGCACCGCGCTCACCCACGGCGCTGCATGCAAGCTCCTCCAAGCCATCTCTAACAAACTCCCCCTCATCCCCCTAGGCCAGATCTACCTCATACTGGACGCAGGATATTTGAACACTCCTGGCAACACACAGTCTCACGTAACCGATTACTGTGGTTATATGATTAACACCTTGGCAGCAAATTATCCCAATTTCCGTTACGAAATACGCCACATCACTCCTCCCGCCTTACCCTCAAGCTACGGTATCATGCACAAAAAGGATTACCTTATCACCCCCATTAATCCGGGCGTGCCGGGCTCAGGTAGATCGGTGGTCAAGATTGGGACCGATAATAAAACCACCGGCGCCTACAATAATCAACACAACTCCGGCATCACATTCAAAGGCGACTTCCCATCATCTCAGCCATCTCTGAATAGCATAGGAGACAAGTTAGCTCTCCCCATGCAAAACGAGCTCGCCCAAATGATGAACTCTCCCAACAACCCCACCGACGGGCGATATCATCTCGATCCTACAAAAAACAAAAACCTTAATACCTACCCTCACGATATGGCCGTATTCAACAACGGCAAATGCAAAGTCGGCGTAAGATTCTCCCCCAATCCAAACAACCTACCTCCCACAAATCCCAACGCCAATAATGCTCTCCTTCACTACGTAAACGCCATCAAAGCTGCTCAAAACACCATCGTGATCGCCGAAAACAAACTCACCCACGCCGCTATCACCGCCGCACTCATCGAAGCCTGCGATAATGGAAAAAAAGTCTATATCGAAATTGACCCCGTCGACCGAAACCCCGGAGGTGCATCTTACCCCCAATGGCAATACCTCCTAAATCCTGCAAACTATCAAAACGGCGGCCGGAGTAACCTACATGTTTTGTGCGTCGATGACAAATTCGGCCCGCCTTACCAACGCTTCTCTGGCCCCCTCAACTTCACCAACATCCGTCTCCACAATAAAATCACACTAATTGACCCCGGCCAAGGTCTTCCCTCCTCTATGGCAATCATCGGTTCGACTAACAAAACCGCCAGTGCATTAACGGGCACCGGCAGTGGACATAGCGACGAAACCCTCGCATTCATCAAATGCTGTGAAGTTGAAAAAGCCATTTACGAGTATCTCAACACTATCCTCTATTCATGCGGCAACCTGCAATGCAGCGATCCTTCCTGCACCGGTCAACAAGCCCTTCCACCCCTTTCCCCAGATGCCTGCAGCCAATGCTCCCCTCGTGTAAACTCCACAGCAGTTAACACAACCCCTGCTGATTTCACCCTCTGGCTACCACTTGATGAAACTTCTGGCAACACAGCTACCAGCCTCCGCGGTAACCACGTGGCTACTGTTGGCAACGGATACAGTTGGACATCCGACGGCCTCGTAGACGGCGCCCTGAGTCTGCAATACACTACCCCCACCACCGATCCCGCTCTCACCATCCCACACTCACCTGAACTTCAAAACGACCACGCCTTCGTCTACGACGCCTGGCTTTATATTCCCAATGACAATTTCACAGTCACAAGAGGAGTCGGCGGCGTCAACCTCTGGACTAAGATCGATTTCCCCAACGCAACCGGACCAGGCCTCATCCTCGGCCTATTTGATTTCGCTCCATTCCATCCTCTTAACCCCAATATCGTAGGCCCACGCACAACCTACCTATACGCCGGCCTACGAGACAACAACAGCGTAAGCGAGCTGATACAAAGCCCCCCTCTTCCAGTTAACTCCTGCATACCCAACTTCCCCACCAAACCAGTCGGCCATAGCGGCCTCTGCCATGGTTCCTGGAATTTCATCGCCATCCGCGGTAAACGACTCCCCGACAATCGAATGCAATTCACATTCCGTGTAAATGACTGGGTTTCCCCGCCCATCACCAGCAATCAATCTTTTGCCTCATTCGCCAATACGCAGCCAGTGCGCATATCCACTGAGATAGGCCGCGGATCAAGGCCTCCTGCCATGCGCATCGATGAAATCGAATGGTTTAACCATGGGCTCATCTCCGATGCCGCACTACACGCCATTTACCTAGCCGGCCCCCACGGTAAAAACAAATGTAACCCCTTCATCCCCGGCCCCACAGGACGATCCCCCTACGAATTTCCCCCACTGGATTTAGACATCCCTCGAGACCTCCCCCCCATAGACCTACCCTATCCCCCATCCCCTCGCACCCGAAGAGTCATTCCCCAAGAAGAAATCGATAAATTGCAACAAGCTCAACTCGACTACATCATTAAAACCTACAACAATTGGAAAAACAAAATCTCCCAAGAAATCAAAAACATCCAAAACTCCATCCACGCCCTCTCCAACAACGTCCAAACTCTTCAAAAACAACTCACCTCAACTCGAGATCCACGCACTCAAAACCGCCTCCGCCAGCAAATACAAACCATAAACCGTTCCATATCCGACCTACGAATCCTCCTCTTAGATAAACAGCAAGAATTCCGTATCGGCCAGCAATACTACCTCCAATCCGATCTCCCCACAGAGAAGCTGTAACACCTCTTACCCTACTCAGCACAATCCACAAAAAGCTCCCCCGTTGCCTCTCCCGCAGCGCGGTGAGCCCTTTTTCTGTCCGAATGAATTCCTTCAATCTCTGAAATAATAGCCCGCCTCGATTGCCCACCCGCCACCTCTAGCCGCGCCAAAATCTCTCCCGCACGATCTACAACCTGCTTAGGCAAACCTGCCAGCCGAGCCACCTGAATGCCATAGCTTCGATCCACACCCCCTGGCATGATCTTATGCAGAAAAATAATCTGATCGTTCCACTCCCTCACAGCCACATGCGCATTCACAACACCAGGCAACTGATCCGCAAGCCGTGTCAACTCATGATAATGTGTCGCAAAAAGAGTCTTCGCTTTCAACTCACCATGTAAATACTCCGCCACCGCCCACGCAATCGATAGCCCATCAAACGTGCTCGTCCCACGCCCTATCTCATCCAAAATCACCAAGCTGCGCTCCGTCGCATGATGCAAAATGTGCGCCGTCTCACTCATCTCCACCATAAACGTGCTCTGGCCCCTCGCCAAATCATCCGACGCCCCCACACGCGTGAAAACTCGATCGGTAATCGGCACCTCAGCCCTCTTAGCTGGAACAAAAGACCCGCAATGCGCCATCACCACAATCAACGCCGTCTGCCTCAAATACGTGCTCTTTCCTGCCATATTCGGCCCTGTCAATATCATGAGCCGCGATTCCTTATCCATGCGTATATCATTCGGAACAAAACGCCCTCCCACAGTCAATCGCTCCAACACAGGATGTCGACCCTCTTCAATTTCAAGCCGATCCCCTTCACTCACCATCGGCCGCACATAACCCTGCTCCCTTGCCAGCAAAGCCCAGCCCGCCAAGACATCCGCAGCACTGATCGCTGCAGCAGTAGCTTGCAATTGTGCAGTCTCCCGCGTCGCCGCCGCCCGTAGCTCAAGAAAAAGCTCATACTCAAGCTGCTTCAACCGCTCCTCAGCCCCCAATATCTTGTTCTCCATCTCTTTCAACTCAGGCGTAATGTATCGCTCAGCATTCGCCAAAGTCTGCTTACGAATGTAATCTCGCGGCACTGCGTCCCGCTGTGCATGGCTCACCTCGATATAATAGCCAAACACCGAATTGTAGCGGATCTTCAGCGACTTAATCCCCGTCCGCTCTTGCTCTTTTTGTTGAAGCTGTGCAATCCACTCCTTCCCCCGCACCGTAGCCTGCCTCAATTCATCCACTTCCGGATGATATCCCTCCCGTATAAGTCCCCCCTCTTTCACCGCGACCGGCGGCTCATCTACCAGCGCTTTCGATAGCAACTCATACAACGACTCAGGATACACAACCTGCTCCGCAAGTTGCTGAGTCAAACGACAAGGAACCTCACTCATTAGACCCTTGACACGCGGGATTTGCGCCAAAGTAGAACGCAACGCCACCAAATCTCGCGCATTCCCCGTTCCCAAGGACAACCGCGCCACAAGCCGCTCGATATCCCTCACCCCCCGCAAAGCCTCACGAAAAAGATCCCGATGGCGCTCATATCTCACCCAGTAATCCACCACCTCAAGCCGTTTCTCAATCCCCTCCACATCCCGCAACGGCGCAGTAATCCACTGCCGCAACAAACGCCCCCCACCCGCAGTCACCGTTCGATCCATAGCCGCTAGCAAAGAGGCTTCAGCCGGCGCTAGCCTAGAGACTGGCTCCAATATCTCTAAATTCCGCAACGTCGTCGGATCCAGAATTAAGACTTGCTCCCGCTCCACCACCCGCACACACAAAACATGCCGCACATCGTGCCGCATCGTCTCCCTTACATAATGAAGCAAAGCCCCTGCTGCAGCTGTAGCCAGCGGCAACGTCTCCAACCCAAAAGCATCCAGCGTATGCAACTTAAAGTGATCCAACAACACAAACCGCGCATTATCCAAAGAAAACGTCCACGGGTCACACACCGTCTGAACCGCATCGATACAGACCGCAGGCAATTTCTGGTCTTGCGGATAAAGAATCTCTGCTGGCTGCCAGCGCATAAGCCAATCTTCCGCCTCATGCAATGCCGCACGCGGAAATTCCCCCGCCCGAAATTCCCCAGTAGTCAAATCCAACGCAGCTAATCCCACCCCCTGCGCCCCCACGTAATAAGCACAACAATAATTATTCCTTTTCGGCGCTAGACATTCCGTATCAGTAATCGTTCCCTTACTAATGATCTGCGTAATCCCCCGCCTAACTAACTGGCCAGGGCGCGGCGTTTCAAGCTGATCACAAATCGCCACTCGAAACCCCTGCGCAATCAAACGGTTGATATAAACCTGCGCAGTATGATACGGCACTCCACACATCGGCACCCCCTGCCGCTGCGTCAAAGTTAAGTCTAAAGCTTTGGCTCCCCGCTCCGCATCCTCAAAAAACATTTCATAAAAATCACCCAACCGAAAAAAAAGCAACGCATCGGACGGCACCTCACGCCTCAATGTGCGATACTGCTGCATCATCGGCGTCAGCACATCCACACTCATAATCTTTACCCAGAAGTAAACAAATCTACTTCACTGCCCCACTGCATGCACGTTGATTTTATCTCTACTTCCCGATAGCCTCTCGCCGATATGGATACCTGCCCCCTCGCTAAGCAACTCCGTGCTTGCCAAGGACAATTTTTAACCCCATCTGACCTTGCCATTTTGAAAAAACTACAAAAAGAATATCTCGAACTGGAATTACTAGAAAAAAAATATGAAGCTCTACGACAAACCGCCCCACGAAGCTCAAAAAAATTACCTCCTACTGCCCCACAAACCTTCTCACAAACCGCCTCCGAGATAGAAAATCAAATACAAGCCAAGCTACTGATCCCTGTAATTAAGCGCCAACGCAAAGAACTGTTCAAAAAAAAGATCTACCCATTCATCCGTCCCTTACTCGAAAAAACTCTCTCCCTATGCGAATCCTTCCAGCTAGACGATGCCGCCTCCATCGAATTTCATAACCTCATTAAAAAAAGACTCATCGAAATACAAAGCCTCAAAATTGTCGCTCCTCCACAATACTGGCTAAACGGCCTCATACAACTTGCTTAACCCCCTCTGTATGCCTTTCTCAAAGCCTGCACTCATTCTAACCCATGAATTCTACCCATTCCGCGGTGGAGTCGCTCGCTATGTTCAGGAGCTAGCTCTTGAAGCCCATAACAAAGGCATCCCCTTAGAAGTCTGCTGCCAACAACCTCCAAGCCGCGCCGGCGCTTGGCCTTATATCATTACCTCTATCCCCGGCAAAGGAACCCTCCGGTGGAGTGACACCTACCGCTTCATTCGCTTCCTCAGACTCCACGCAAATGCCTTACCCGATCGGATCATCTGCTTAACTAGCTGGGGCGCTCTGCGCGCATGGGCATTATCCGGGCTAAAGCCCGCGAATTCCTCCATCCGCATCCTCTTCCATGGATCGGAGATACTAAAAATAAACCGCCGCTCCTGGTTCTGGGGCCCCATCATGCTCTCATTATTTCAACAAAAACAAGTCTCTATTTTCGCCACTACCCCGTTCGTTCGTGATCTGTTGCTGCGTTCTCCATATTTCCCCAAAGACCGTTCCGTTGAGATCGCCCCATGCGGCCTAAGCCATCCTTTCCGAAACTTGCCCCTAAAAAACGCAACCCCCACGACTAAGCCTCCAACTGAAATTATCATCCTATCCGTTGCTCGCCTCGATCCACGAAAAGGTCAACTGGAAGCAATAAAAGCCATGGCCCTACTGCCAAGCGCGATTAAATACCGCATCACTTATCGCATGATCGGCCGCGGATCGCGTTCCTATCGAAAAAAAATTTTTTCTCTAGCTCGACGCAATAAAATTCGCTGCGTCCACATTCCCGATGCAAGCGACAGCACCCTCATCCAAGAGTATCAAAAAGCATACCTCCTCATTCAGCCGAGTTTGTCGCTTCCACATAGTATCGAAGGCTTTGGACTTTCTATCATCGAAGCTGCAGCCTGCAGATGTCCAGCGATCGCCTACGCTTCAGGAGGTCTCGTCCACGCCATAGAAGACGGCGCTACAGGCTGGCTTGTCCCAGAAAACAATCCCACCGCCCTAAGCAATGCAATCTTAGAAGCCATCGAAAACCCTGAAGAACGCAACCGACGCGCTCACCTAGCACACAATCGCGCCATTATGCTCACTTACGACACCGCTGTCCAAAGACTCCTCTGCTGACTTCTATCCACATTCCTTGCGTTGCCACACACGCCTGTTTTGTTTTAATTTATTCATCAAAATGAAACTGGAGCAGTCCTCTCGCGTCGTCATTTGCCGTCCCGACCGCATTGGAGATGTCATCATCAGCACCTCTTGCCTGCCTATTCTCAAAAAGCGCTTTCCCGACACTAAATTCTACTTCATGGCTCGCGAGCCCCTACGCATCCTCCTTCAAAATCATCCATGCCTAGCCGGTTTTATTTCTATCCCCCCCCAGGCAGAAGAATTCTCATGGAAAGACGTCGCCATGATTTCAATGAGCCTGCGCCAGATCCGCCCTACATCGATTATTCACCTCCACCCCCACCCCTCTTGCTACCTAGCTGCATGGCAACAACGCATCGGCCTCCGCGTCGGTTACTCAAGACTAGGATGGTCATGGACCCTCAATCGTTCACACCCCGATACCCGCGATCAAGGATTGAAACACGAAGCCCTATACAACTTCGACCTCCTACAAGAACTCGGCGTCGAACCCAAAGGACCTATCCGCCCCTCCATCGTCCTAGATGTCCGCTACAAAGACTCACTCGCAGAAAAAATGCCGCAACTCTTCGAAACCATGAATTACGCAGTCATCAACCCCACCGCTTTCTCCCCCACATTAAGATGGCCTGCAGAATATTTCGCTGAACTCTCCAAACGCATCTACAAAAATTACGGCTTCGACATCGTCCTCATCGGCGATCGCGCTCGCGATCCCTCCATCGTCAAAATTAAACGCATGCTCCACGCTTGGAACATCCCCTTCATCAACTTAGCCGGCAAAACCCACCTAGGCGAACTCGCCTGGCTCCTCCGCTACGCAAAGGTCTTCGTCTCCCGAAACACCGGCCCAAGCCATCTCGCAGCTGCCGTAAACTGCCCTGCAGTCGATATCTTCGGTCGCTCCTCACCGACTTATGGCCCTATACGCTGGCGACCTCTCAGTCCCCGTTCAGTCATCATCATGCGCACCCCACGCCGCAAAAAATGGGAAACCACAGAGGAATATTGGATCCGCTCCTATCGCGCAATCTCCGTAGAACAAATCGAAGAAGCCGTCAAAGACGCCCTTCGCGATACCCCTCTCTTGCCCTCCCCTTCCACACCGATCACACTCTCCCCTTCCTCCCTGGCTACAAACATCTCCTAAATGACCTTCGCCTCCCTTCACTTTGCGCTTATCTTTCTTCTCAACCTCAATCTTCAACAACCCAACATGTCCTCCCCACCCAACCCCGCATCCTCGCCCCTCCCAAACTCTCCCCCCCTAGTCCTAATCCGAGAAATCTCACCAGACGGCACCCTCACGCCCCCACAACTTCTCCCCAAACTCATCCTACCAGACTCCGAGTGGAAACAAAAACTCTCTCCCGAAGCCTACCGCATCCTCCGCGCCCAAGGCACAGAGCGTCCTTTCTGCGGCCACCTCCTCCACAACAAAGCTACCGGCATCTACTGCTGTGCAGGGTGTCATCTCCCACTCTTCCATTCCCACTCCAAATTCGAATCCCACACCGGTTGGCCAAGCTTCTTCGCTCCCATCGCCAAAGAAAACATCACCGAGCGGCTCGACACCTCCCACGGTATGATCCGCACCGAGATCCTCTGCACACGCTGCGATGGCCACCTCGGCCATGTCTTCCCCGATGGTCCCCCTCCTACTGGCCTCCGATACTGCCTAAATTCCGCCGCTCTTCACTTCATACCCCTCCCCGCCTCCAATCCGCATTAACTCATATGCGGAATCTCCACCTCTCCTTCTTTCGATCGTGGAAATCCCTTTCCCTCGATCTCTCCCCCCAACGCCTCTTCATCACAGGCCCAAACGGCATCGGAAAAACCTCCATCCTCGAAGCCCTCTACCTCATCAGCCGCCTCTCCTCCTTCCGCACCCGCCTCTGGCACGAAATCGCTCACCACGGCTCCCATCATTGGCAAGTAGACTCCGACGTCGGATCAATCGCATGGCACGAACACACCAAATCATACTTCCTCCCCCACAAAATCCCATGCAAACCCCACGAACTCTACGGCCGCACCGCCGCCGTCTATATCAGTCGCTCCGATACCCTCACCCTCCTCACTAGCAGCGAAAATCGCCGCGCTTGGTTGGATAGCCTCATCGCCATGCACGACACCTCCTACATCACCCTTCTCCGACGCTGGCGAAAAATCCTCGCCCAACGCAACGCCTGGCTCCGATCCCCCTCCCCCCAAGCAGCAGTCGGCCAAGCAATCGAATCACTCTACATCGAGATCGGATGGCAGATCACCCAATCTCGTTCACAACTCGTCGAAAAACTCAACCCCACACTCCAAACCCTCGCCCACACCCTCTCCCCATCGACCGCAAACTTCACCTTCGATTTCCTGCCAAGCTTCACATCCCGCCCCTCATCCCTCAGCGCCTCACTACAAGAAGAACGCTCCCTAGGCTATTCCCTCATCGGTCCACACCGCGACGACTGGCGCATCCTGATTAACAAACGCCCCCTCCAAAAATACGCCTCCGAAGGCCAAATCCAAATCGCCATCCTTGCCCTCAAACTCACCGAAGCCCATCACCTCAACACCAGCCGCTCCGCCTCACCCTGGCTCCTACTCGACGACATCCTCGCCCCCCTCGACACTTACCACCGCTCCGCCTTTATCCAAGCAATTCCCCAGCACGCCCCCCTTATCTACGTCTCCCCATCTCCCCCCGACACCACAATCAAAAAATCCTTCGCAAGCGTGATCGACTTAGAAAACGTCCCCCACTCTCCATCCGCCTAACGTTGCCCACCGCACCTTTTTCTGCCAATGTCCCTCCCATGACTCACCCCGACCCCCCCTCACCACACACCTCCGTCACCCTCGGCCTGATTCAAACCCACGCCTTCCCCGACCCCGATCAAAACCTCGACCACCACACCCACCTCATCCGCCAAGCCGCCTCAAAAGGCGCCCAGATCATCGCCACCCAAGAACTCTTCCGCACCCACTACTTCTGCCAAGAAGAAGACCACACCAACTTCTCCCTCGCCGAACCCATCCCCGACGGCCCCACCACCCGCACACTCTCCCAACTCGCCAAACAACTCCACATCGTCATCATCGCCTCCCTCTTCGAACGCCGCGCACCCGGCCTCTACCACAACACCGCCATCATCCTCGACGCCGACGGCTCCTACCTCGGATCCTACCGCAAAATGCACATCCCCGACGACCCTCGCTACTACGAAAAATTTTACTTCACACCAGGCGACCTCGGCTACCGCGCTTGGCGCACCGCCTACGCCACCATCGGTGTCCTCATCTGTTGGGATCAATGGTATCCCGAAGCCGCCCGCCTCACCGCCCTCCAAGGTGCACAAATTCTCTTCTACCCCACAGCCATCGGATGGCATCCTGACGAAAAAGCCACCTGCGGCGCCGCTCAACTCCAAGCCTGGCAGACCATCCAGCGCAGCCACGCCATCGCCAACGGCTGCTACCTCGCCGCCATCAACCGCCTCGGCCACGAAACTCCTTACGGCCCCCCAGGCATCGAATTCTGGGGACACAGCTTCATCGCCGACCCCATGGGCCAAATCATCGCCGAAGCCCCATCCGATCAAGAAACCATTCTCATAGCATCCCTCGATCTCTCCCTCATCGACACCACCCGCACCCATTGGCCCTTCCTCCGCGATCGCCGCATCGACTCCTACGCCGACCTCCAACGCCGTTACCTGGATAACCCCTAGCCTCACCCCTTCCTCGCACTCATCCTACCATGTCTCCCTCCCCTCGTTCCCTCGGCTTCTCCATGCCCGCTGAATGGACGCTCCACGGTGCCACATTCCTAACCTGGCCCCGCGAAGATGGCATTAGTTTCCCCGGAAGGTTTGAACCCATTCCTGAAATATGGGCTCGCCTCACTCGCCTCCTCGCTCACCACGAAGCCGTCCACATCCACTTCTTCTCCCCTACGCACCGCGAACAAATCCTCCAAGCCCTTCGAGAGTTCACCGAGATCGTTCCGCTTGTCTCCTCCTTCGAGAATTGGCCTGATGCCGCTGAAGGCCGCGTGATTTGTGCTCCTCGCTGCGAAACCGACCGCCTCATCCCCCTACTCGGTGAAAACGCCTCCCACATCGGCCACACCATCTCGGTCCTCGAAGCCGCACAAATTCCAGGCACCGTCTGGCTACACCCCTTCCCATCCTATGAACCTTGGTGTCGCGACCACGGACCAATCTTCCTCACACACCCAGACGGCCGCGCCGCCATCGTAGATTGGGACTACAACGCCTGGGGCGGCAAATACCCCCCATACGATCTCGACGACATCATCCCCTCCCGAGTCGCACAATTCCTCGGCCTCCCCCTCTTCACCCCAGGAATCATCATGGAAGGCGGCGCACTCGACACCGACGGCGAAGGCACCCTCCTCACCACAAAAAGTTGCCTCCTCAATCCCAACCGCAACCCCACCCTCTCCCCCCATCAAATCGAAACCTACCTCCGCGACTACCTCGGCATCCAAAAAGTCCTCTGGCTCGGCGAAGGCATCGAAGGCGACGACACCGACGGCCACGTCGACGACCTCACCCGTTTCGTCGCCCCAGGCCACGTCGTCACCGCCATCGAAGAAAATCCCCACGACCCCAACTACCTCCCCCTCACCAACAACTACACCCTCCTCCAAACCCTCTCCGACGCCCGCGGTCGCCCCCTTCGCATCACCACCCTACCTATGCCAAAACCGCGCTACATCGACGACCAGCGCCTTCCCGCATCCTATGCCAACTTTTACATCGCCAACCGCCAAGTCATCGTCCCCATCTTCCGCGACCCCGCCGACGACATCGCCTGCTCCATCCTCGCACAATGCTTCCCCGATCGCACCATTGTCCCCTTCGACGCCACCGACCTCATCTGGGGCCTCGGCGCCATCCACTGCATCACCCAACAAATGCCCCGAATTAAAATTGACACCCCCACAACCCCACACTACTTAGGTTCACCCCTCCCTCTATGAGCAAACCCTTCGTTCTCGTCACCGGCGCCGGCGGCTTCATCGGTGGCCACCTCGTCAAACACCTCCTCTCCCAAGGCTACCGCGTCCGCGCCGTAGATAAAAAACCCCAATGGCAATGGTATCAACGCTTCGACCAAGCCGAAAACCTCACCCTCAACCTCGAAGAAAAAGACGCCTGCATCCAAGCCGTCAACGGCTGCGACTGGATTTACAACCTCGCCGCTGACATGGGAGGCATGGGTTTCATCGAACTCAACAAAGCCCTCTGCATGCTCAACGTCCTCATCAACACCCACCTCCTCCTCGCCGCCAAACAATGCGGCGCCCAGCGCTTCTTCTTCGCCTCATCCGCCTGCGTCTACGCCGGCTACAAACAACGCGACCCCAACAACCCCGGCCTCAAAGAAGAAGACGCCTACCCCGCCGACCCCGAAGACGGCTACGGCTGGGAAAAACTCTTCTCCGAAAGAATGTGTCGCCACTTCAGAGAAGATTTCGGACTCGAAACCCGCGTCGCCCGCTACCACAATGTCTACGGCCCCCACGGCACCTTCGACGGCGGCCGCGAAAAAGCCCCCGCTGCCATCTGCCGCAAAGTCATCTCCGCTGTCCTCAACAAAAAATACGAAATCGAAATCTGGGGCGACGGCCAACAAACCCGCAGCTTCCAATACATCGACGACTGCATCAAAGGCACCACCATGATCATGGAAAGCCAAATCACAGACCCCATCAACCTCGGCAGCGCTGAAATGGTCACCATCAACCAACTCGTTGACATCGCCGAAGAAATCGCCGGCGTCAAACTCAAGCGCCACTACAAACTCGACGCCCCCCTCGGCGTCCGCGGCCGATCCAGCGACAACACCCTCATCAAACGCCTCCTCAACTGGGAACCCTCCATCCCCCTCCGCGTCGGCCTCGAAAAAACCTACCGCTGGATCTACGACCAAATGATCCGCCAAGACCCCAAGTATTGCATCGTAAACCGATACTAAAATGTGATCCTCTCCTCCCACAAAATATGAAGTTTTCCGTGATCACCCCGAGCTATCGCCAGCTCGACTGGCTCGCCCTCTGCATCGCCTCCGTCGCCGATCAAGTCCAAGGCACAAACCCTCCTATCTCCGTCGAACACATCATCCAAGATGCCGGCACCCCCGAGATCCAGCCATTCGCCCAAAAATTCAACGCCACCCTCTACGTCAACCAACAAAAAATCCTCGACCCCTCTTCAAACAATCCCTTCTACCAACTCTCCATCTACTCAGAGCAGGACCACGGCATGTATGATGCCATCAACCGTGGCATTGCCAAAGCCACTGGCGACATCCTCTGCTACCTCAACTGCGACGAACAGTTTCTCCCCTCCGCACTCACCACCATCGCTGCTTACTTTCAACGTCACCCCTCCACTGAAATCCTCTGCGCCGGCGTCCTCGTCGTCGATAAAAACGGTCACCTCATCTCCAACCGCCCAGGCCTCAAGCCTTGGCTCTGCCACGTCTATGCCGATCACCTCCCCATCTTCACCGCCGCTCTCTTCTACAAACGTCACGTCGTCGAAAAACCCTGGAAACGCTTCGACACCCGCTACAAAGACCTCGCCGACGCCGCTTGGGTCATCGAACGTCTCCGCGACGGCTCCTCCTTCCACGCCATCCGCGACTACATCTCCACCTTCACTGACACCGGAGATAATATGAACCTCAAACCCAACGCCCGCGCCGAAGCCTACTACCTCCACAAAAAACTCGCTCCCCTCTGGACGCGCCTCTTGCGTCTTCCCATCGTCCTCCTTCACCGTATCCGCAAATTCCTTCGCGGCGACTACCTCAAGCAAAATCTCTCCTACGCCATCTACACTCTAGCCAGTCCCACCCAACGCATTCCCTTCACTCACCCCTCACAACCCATCTGGTGGGACCGCCTCCACATCACCTCCCAAAAACCCGCCGTTCCACAGGCCTGACCCTCCCCCTGTCTTCCCGCCGCTCTTTTTCTCCAGCATCCCTACGGGCTCACCAGTCCAAGCTCTTCAAACTTCTCCCTCACCCACCTCACATGCCGCTCGAGCCCACACGCCGCGGCTATCTCCTCATCGCTCAACTTCTCCCGCAAAAGCGGCACCTCCCGCACATGCTCCACAAAAGGCCGCTCCCTCTCATCCCGCCAACACGCCATCGCCGCCGCCTGCACCGCCTCATACGCTTCCCGTCGCCCCACACCCTTCCGCGTCAACTCCAACAACAACCCCTGCGAACCATACAGCCCACGCATCTGCTCCAAATTCTGCCGCATCCGCTCCGGATACACCAACTGCCGCTCCACAAGCTCTCTGAGCAAATTCAGCATATAATCCAGCGCCACCGCCGCATCCGGAAAAATCACCCGCTCCGCGCTCGAATGCGAAATATCCCGCTCATGCCACAACGCCACATTCTCCAGCGCCGTCACCGCATACCCTCTCACCACTCGCGCCAACCCACACAGCCGCTCCCCCACAATCGGATTCCGTTTATGCGGCATCGCACTCGACCCTTTCTGTCCCTCCGCAAAATACTCCTCCACCTCCAGCACCTCTGTCCGCTGCAAATGCCGAAACTCCACCGCCCACCGCTCCACACTCGTCGCCACAAGCGCCCACACCTGCATCAACGCCGCATGCCGATCCCGCGGCACCACCTGCGTCGAAAGCCGCTCCGCCCTCAACCCCAACCGCTCACACACCCGCCGCTCCAACTCCGGCGCCCCATGCGCATACGTCCCCATCGCCCCAGAAATCTTCCCCACCGCCACCTCCTCCCGCCCCGCTCGCAATCGCCGCGCCGCCCGCCGAAACTCCTCCACCATCCCCGCCAACTTATACCCATACGTGATCGGCTCCCCATGCACCCCATGCGTCCGCCCCATCATCGGCGTCAACATATACTCCACCGCGCGTCGCCGCACCGCCTCGATCACCCCCTCCACATCTGCCAAAAGCAGATCACACGCCCGACACAACTGCACCGCAAACGCCGTATCCAACACATCCGACGACGTCAACCCCTGATGAATCCACCGCCCAGCCGGCCCCACCTGCGCCGCCACCTCCTCCAAAAACGCCAACACATCGTGCTGCGTCCGCGCCTCGTTCCCGCGCACCGCCTCCACATCATACCTCGCCCGCTCCCGAATCACCCGCGCATCCTCCACCGGGATCCAACCCAGCTCCGCCATCACCTCACACGCCGTCACCTCCACCTCCAGCCACAAATCCAACTTCGTCCGCTCCTCCCAAATCGCCGTCATCTCCGGCCGCGCATAACGTGCTATCATCCCCTCATCCTACCCCACCGCGACCCGCCTCACAAGCCGTCTCTACCTTGACACGCTCCGTTCCGCATTTATCTTAACCTTATGCGGCCGTCATCCCTCTCCACGCTCATCGCCTCGTTGGCTTTCACAAGCCTGACGGCCGCCTCAGTGCTTACGCCCATCACAAGCTTTGCCTCGCTCCCGCTTGCCCACCAACCTTCCTCCTGTGCTTGTTGCGAAAACACCCCACCTGCCTCCTCCTGCTGTGCTCCATCTCCGTCTCAAGACGCATCTCCCGCAGCCTGTTCCCACGCGCCCTTCACTCCCTGCCACGCCACCTGTCTCTGCTCACCCCTCTCCCCCTATCCCTACACCCTTTCACTTCCGACCTCTCTCTTGCCCTGCCCCGCCCTCACCCAATCCTTTCATCTCCTCGACGAGACGGCCCTCTCCCGCACAGAGCGCCCTCTCCTCCCTCCGCCTCGCCTCATCTGATCGGCCTCGAAAGTCGGCACCCCAATCATGCCTGAATAAACCCAGGCCAATCCTTGGGGCTCGTCTATTAAACCCTTCACAAACGGAGGTTCACTTATGAAAACATTCATCCTTATTGCTCTTGCAGCCTTCCTCACCATCGGCTGTGCCACCACAGCCGAGAAGACAAGCGACCGCTGCAAAAAATGTTGCGGCGACAACTGCGAAGCCTGCTGCAAAGGCAAATGCGAAGATTGCTGCGGTAAATAACCACGCAACACCACGGCAACTCGGGAGGCAAAAAACCGCAGCTCTCCCGAGTTGCCCCACTCTCGGCCTTTTCCCTGCTCTCCTTCATCCCTGGCGTCGCAAGGCCTCTCCGGCGCCGCTTTAAAACCTTACCTTTCCGCCACACCGCTGCAGGACATCAGGATATAAGAGCATCAGGATAACCCCCTTATAGGAGCATCAGGATAACCCCATACAGCCAGCCTTCTGTCTCCGAGTTGCCTCCTCCAGATCCTCTCAGAATCAGAAGGCTGGCTGTTAACTGTTCATAGTTGACCCACCCTGTGCCCGTGCTGCCTTTCAAACCCAGTGGCCAAAAAGGAGGGCAGGTTTCCTCAGCCGCCTTTTTAGTTCGCGTTGCATCGAAATGTTTAGCTTGAAAACTTCTCGGGCCGTGTGTTTTACAAATGCGGTTTCCCGGCGGGCACGAGATGCTCTGCAGGAGGCCGTAGCGAAGGGGGTTGCTCAAAAAATTCTTGCTCTTTGAGTCGGGCGGTGCATATTACCAGCCAACATTGCGGGGTGGAGCAGCCCGGTAGCTCGTCAGGCTCATAACCTGAAGGTCGCAGGTTCAAATCCTGCCTCCGCATCCCCTATTGAATTCCTGTTTTTTATGTCGGCATCATTCCTCGAGGATTGCGTGCTCGAGGTAAGCGGGGTGACGAAGGTTTTCAAAAAAAAGAAGGCGCTCGATGGTGTTTCCTTTTCAATCTCACGTGGCGAGATTTTAGGGCTTTTGGGGCCGAACGGCGCAGGGAAGACGACGTTGATTTCGATCTTGCTGGGGTTGACGTTGCCGACGTCGGGAACGGTGCAAATTTTTGGGTTGCCGCTGGAGCGGCATCGGGTGGCGATCTTGCGGCGTTGCAACTTTTCTTCGGCCTACGTTTCGCTGCCGACGAATCTGACGGTGGTGGAGAATTTGCGGATTTTTGCGACGTTGTATGGTGTGAAGAATAAGGAGGCGACGATTGCGTCGCTTTTGGAGACGCTTGAAATCTCGCATCTGCGGACGCAGATCACGGGACGGCTTTCGGCTGGCGAATCGACGCGGGTGAATTTGGCTAAGGCGTTGCTCAATAATCCGGAGATTCTTTTTTTGGATGAGCCGTCGGCGAGCTTGGATCCGGATATGGCGGACAAAGTGCGGACGTTGTTGCGGCGCATCCACGCGGAGCGCGGGATGACGATGCTCTACACGTCGCACAATATGCGGGATGTGGAGGTGATGTGTGATCGGGTGATTTTCCTAAGTCGCGGCCGTGTGATAGCGGAGGGCACGCCGCAGGAGATCACGAGGCGGTTCAACGCTTCGTGTTTAGAAAATGTCTTTATCCGCATCGCGCGGGATGGGCAGCTTGAGGAAGTGGAGGCAAGGGGATCATGAATGGGGTGACGATTTACGGGATTGTGTTGCGGTATCTGTATATCTATCGGCGGAGCGTGCCGCGGTTGATCGAGATGTTGTTTTGGCCGACGATGGATTTGCTGGTGTGGGGGTTTTTGACGGTGTATATGACGCAGTTGAGCGGCTCGCCGAAGATTACGTTTCTCATCGGGGCAATGATTTTTTGGGACATCTTGTATCGCTCGGCGCAGGGGGTTTCGATATCGTTTCTCGAGGACATCTGGGCGCGGAATACGCTAAATGTCTTTGTGGCGCCGGTGCGGATTTCGGAGTTTATCGTGGCGACGTATGTGGTGGGATTTTTGAAGACGTCATTTATTGTGCTGATATTGAGCGGATTGGCGGTGGCGATTTATGATTTTCATTTGACGCGGCTGGGGTTGGCGTTGATTCCGTTGTTTGCGAATTTGATGGTGATGGGATGGGCGATAGGGATGATCACGATGGCTCTGATCATGCGGTATGGGCAAGGTGTGGAAGCGCTGGCGTGGGGGATTCCGTTTCTGATTCAACCTTTCGCTGCAGTGTTTTATCCGCTAGAGGTGCTGCCGCCGTGGATGCAGGCGGTGGGGAGCTGGATGCCGGCGACGCATGCGTTTGAAGGGATGCGGCAGGTGATCGCCGATCCTGGAAGTTTCCCGATGGAGCTTTTCTTGCGAGCGGCGGGGCTCAACGTGTTGTGGCTGGTGGGGGCGGGGGTGTTGACTTGGGTGTTGTATCAATCTGCGCGGCGGGAGGGGCACTTGGCGAAGTTTGGCACGCTGTGAATCGGGCGGCGGTGGCTGGGGCAGAAATGGCCTGCGATAGCTCAGAAATAGGGGAAGGGGAAGAAGGAGCTTTTGTTAGTCCTCGATCTGGATGAAGAATTCGCCTTGTTTTTCGACGATGCGGTATGTCTTGGCAGCGGTAGCGTGTGAGACATTCGTGCAACGGCCATCGGTGAGACGAAATTGCCAGAGATGCCACGGACAGGTGACGCAATCATTTTCGATGGTGCCTTGGTGCAGCGGTCCGTCGCGATGCGGGCAGTGATCGTCGAGCGCGTAGAGGCCGCTACTGGTGCGAAATAAGGCGATGCGGTGACTTTCTGTTTCGATGAGTGTGGCAGCACCCAGAGGAGGAAGTTGGTCTTGGGAGAGGGGAATCATTTTCATAGCGAAAAATTGAATTCGACGTTAACGCCTTTGATCGGCTATGAGAAGAATTGATGCTATGCTGCGTAAAATTTTGTCTCGCTGGTGGGATCCGCTTCAAGATCATTTGCGGGCGCTTCCTCTCTATGTGCCGATTTTCTTTCTCTTAGGGGTGAATATCTTTGCGCTCGGAGTGTTGCTCTACATTTTTCTGCCGATTCCGATGACGTTGCCGCCGTTCCTTTTACCAAGCAGCATCGCGCTAGGCTACGCTATATGGAGACTGACTCGAAAGCGACGCGATTAGGAAGGGAGAGCGAATGAACGCAGTCTATCCTTTATCTCTGATCTGCACGGATTTTGACGGCACACTGGTGGATCAGGATCCGTGGGATCGGCCGCCAGATGGCTTTTTTGAAGCCGTTCGGGAGCTTCGCCGCTCGGGTGGGCAGTGGGTGATCAACACGGGGCGCGATTGGCATAGTCTATGTGTGGAATTGACCGCACGGGAATTTTCCGAGTGGCCAGACTGGGTCGTGCTAGTGGAGCGAGAGATTCATGCTGTGCGAGATCGAGAAATCATCCCTTGGACGGAATGGAATGACCGCTGTGCTGCTGCTCACCGAGAGCTTTTTTCGGCGAAGGCAGCGCTGCTGGATCGCCTGTATGAAGTGCTGCGTCGCTCAGTGCGCGTGTCGTTTCAAATCCATGCTGATCCGGGATCCCCCTTAGCAATTATTGCGGACAACGAAGTGGAAGCTGAACGCACGCATGCTCTGATTAACGAAATCCTCGCGGAGGATCCAGGGATGATGGTCGTGCGGAACTCTGTGTATTTTCGTTTTAGCCACCCCGAATACAATAAAGGGACTTGCCTAAACGCCCTATCGAAGCGTATCGGGGCAATTTCCGAGAAAGTCTTTGCAATAGGCGATCACTGGAACGACCTCCCGATGCTAGAGCGGTCTATCGCGCACAATTTGGCTTGTCCTGCAAACGGAATAGAAGCCGTAAAAAAGCATGTGCGAAAAGAAGGGGGCTACGTTGCCAAGGGAAAAGCTGGAAAAGGTGTCTTAGAGGCGCTTGAGCACTTTGTGAGGAGTAAGCAACCTTAGCAGATCATGGGAAAAATTACGGATTTAGTCCCTCGGGACAGAGCTTTTTATAAGATCCGGATAACCAGCTTTGGGTCGCTCGCACTCTTATGCTATTTCTTTCTGGGATGCGCTGAGCCCGAGCACCCACTATTTCAACGCAGTGCCCGAGAAACCGCCACCATTAAGGATCTCCCATCGGCAGATGTGTTATCAGTGCGTGTGAGCATCGCAAGAGAAGAGGAGACTTGGTCTATCGCACACCGCGCGGCGATGCTTTACTTTAGCCATAGCAAGATGCGAATGTCCTGGCCTGTTTTTCTCGTGTTGCCGGACGAGACTGATCGCGCCGAACACGACTGGTTGTTTCTCCTGCCTGATAAAGGAGGCAAATATCCTGATCCAGACGAGGTCGCAGAGCGTTATTCAGCGCGACTCTTTCAAAACCTCCGTTGGAGCCTGAAGCGCCTGGACGCGCTCGTGGTAGGATGCTATCGCATCAACCAACGCCCAAAGATCAAAACTTTACTTAAAGCTACACAAAAGCTTCTTCAGGAGGGAAAAAAAAGAAGCTGGAAATTTGTAGGACAGCCGCGATACGCCATATTTGCTAATCCACGAATCACTCCCTTTTTTATGCAGGCTTTCGAAGTGCAAATCCCCGTATTGGAGCGTTAATCCATGGCCGCACAGCGTTGGCTTCTGACGTCCTGGGGATCCGCAGGCGATATCCATCCCTTTCTAGCTCTTGCAGAAGGATTGCAGCGCTGCGGTCATTCTATCACCCTAGCTCTGGATCCGATGTGGGAAAACAAAGCAAGGCTCACACACGCTGCCTTCTGTCCTTTGATTCAGCACAGCCAGCAAGCGCTACTTAGTAGCCTACACGATGCCTTCTCCACGCGACATATCGGCCTCAGTGCATTAAAAACCTTACTTTCAAAAGGCATCGCACCTATCTTCAAAGAAGCATATCAAACACTCTGCAAACTTATCCCACAACACGATGGCATGATCGCGCACCATTTCTCATTCAGCGCACAAGCAGCTGCAGACCGCCACAAAAGTCCTATTTTTACTATCACGCTCGCGCCCGGTATTACCCCAGGCCACGGCCAAGGACCCGCTGGCACAAGCTGGATATTTCCCCGTAACCCATGGCTTTTTCCAATCTCTAAGATCGCGTGGATAGTCGGGCGTCAGCTTATGCGAAGAGTCACAGACCCGATTATTAATCACCTCAGGCAAGAAGTCGGGCTTCCCCCAATCAATAACGCATTCTATGCGGGCTTCACACGGCAGGCCCTCCTGCAACTCTACTCCCCTTCGTTTGCTCCACCCGCACCAGAATGGCCGCCAGAATGGCATCCTTTGGGCTTTGCGTTTTGGAAAGAGCCGTGGCCTCCCATACAAGACGACCAAGCGCTTACCATGTTTCTAGACAACAACGATCCCCCGTGGCTTATCACCCTTGGCACGACCATTATCGAGCATCCAGGCCTGTTTTTTGAGACGGTGATGTCCGCACTTCGCACGCGGCGCGCCATTTTCCTGGCAGGCCGCCATGCTATGCTCCTGAAGAACAAAAACCTACACTCAGAGGCGCACTTCATAACTGATTACATTCCCTTATATCGAATCCTACCTCACTGCCGTGCAGTCATCCACCACGGTGGCATCGGCACAACGGCCGAAGTCCTGCGCGCAGGAAAACCTTCCATCGTCATCCCCCACGCATTTGACCAACCTCAAAACGCTGCACGTCTCGCCCATCTCGGAGCTGCCCTCACCCTCCCAGCCACCTCGCTCACCGCCGATAGCCTCCTCGCTGCCATCACTCAGATCGAAAATAACCCCCATTTCACGACTGCCGCCCTCAACCTCGCCAAACAAATCAACCAGGAAGAGCCTATCACCGCTATCCACAGCCGCATCCTCAGCTCTAACAAATGTTAACAACTTCGCGAATAACCCCCAACTTCTCCACAATAACACCCCCTCACCCCTCACCACCTCCAGTTCCTCCAACAGCCCACCCCCCACTCTCCCGTCTTATTGATTTTATAACTCACAACCTTTCACTAATCACAACACCTTTTCCCACAAGGAGTTAACCAGAAAAATCGCCCTTATTCACACCATGAATAAGCCGAATAAAAAAGTCTTGTTTTTCTCCCCCCATATCCTAGGATAAAAGCTTTGCCACAGGCCTTATGAAATGCATTCTCAGCAAGGAATCCCTACACCAAGCTCTTCAGACAGTCCTCTTGGCCGCTGATCAAAAAACCACCATGCCTGTTCTCTCGAACACCCTCATACAGGCCAAAGACGGAAAAATCTCACTCACTGCCACAGACCTCGACAACGCTATCAAAATTACCATCGACGGCACCGTCGAAAAACCAGGCGCCACTACTCTGCCTGCACGCCGCCTCTCTACCGTCGTTCGCGAGCTTCCCACCCCTGAGCTAGCTTTCACTGTCGACTCCAAAAACAACGCCACCATAGAATCCGGCCAAGCCACATTCAAAATCCTCGGCCTACCAGAGGAAGAATTTCCGCCATTCCCCACCGTAGAAGGTTCCCGCACCTATACCCTCACCCAAAAAACCTTGCGCGAAATGATCCGCAAAACCTCCTACGCCATGGCCAGCGACGACACCCGCCGCATGCTCATGGGCACCCTCTTCAGCTTTCAGAACGGAAAACTCACCCTCGTCGCCACAGACGGCAAGCGCCTCGCCCTCACCGAGCACGAAATGGAAATCACAAAAAGCCAAGAGCTCGACATCATCGTCCCCTCCAAAGCCATTCGAAACCTCGAAACCATCCTCTCCGACTCCGAAGCCCCACTCACCCTCACCGTCGCCGACGAAAAACAAATCGCTTTCTCCCTAGGCAACACTATCCTCGTCACCAAGCTCGTCGAAGGCAAATACCCCAACTACCGCCAAGTCATCCCCACTGAAGCCAAAGAACGCGTCATCATCGACCGTGAACATTTCCTCAACGCCCTCCGCCGCGTCTCCTGCCTCGCCCCCGACCTCCACACCGCTGTCCGCCTCACCTTCACCAAAAATAAACTCGAACTCAGCACCCACCTCCCCGACGTAGGCGAAGCCAAGGAAACCATCGCCCTCGACTACAAAGGCAAAGACTTCGCCATCGCCTTCAACCCCGTCTATCTCATGGAGCCCGTCCGCAACCTCGACACCGAAACCCTCTTCTTCGACTACACCGACGAACTCAGCCCCGGTGTCATCAAACACTCAAAACCCTTCCTCTACGTCATCATGCCCATACGATCCGCATAACCCCCACCCCCACCCATCCTATGGCCCCCTCCATCACCGACCCCACCATCAAACCCGGAACCACCCTACCCGATGGCTCACGAGCCGTCCGAGGACGCCTCCTCATCGTTGACGACGACGAAGGTCCCCGCAAATCCCTCCGCATCGTCTTCCAAGACGACTACGAAGTATACGTCGCAAGCGCCCCATCCCAAGCCCTCAAAATTGCCCGCCAACACCGTATCGACGTCGCCATCGTCGACATCCGCATGCCAGAAATGTCCGGCATCGAGCTCCTCAACCAACTCAAAAAAATAGACCCCCACATCCAAGTCATCATCCTCACCGCCTACGAAACCACCAAATCCCTCCGCCAATCCATCAACTACGGCGCCTGCGAATACCTCAACAAACCCTTCGACATCCACCGCGTCCGCGACGCCGTCGAAAAAGCAATGGACCGCCGCTACCAAGCACTCCTCTCCAAAGAAAACACCGAGAAAATCACCCAAGTCCAAAACGAACTTGAAGCAAAAGAACTCAGCATCGAACTCTCCCGCATCAAAGACGAAATCTACCCCGGCATCCTCCACGACATCCTCAGCCCCCTTACCACCGTCAAAACCCAAGCCGAACTCCTCCAAGAGCTCATCCAACAACACAAAACCCTCGACACCGAATCCAAAAAACGATTCGCCGAATTCACCTACGACATCATCCGAGAAACCGAACGCGCCTCAGAAATCAGCCGCCGCTACCTCGGCCTCTTCAACCCCACCCAGACCCAACCAACCTCCCTCAACCAAGTCCTCGCCGACATCGAAAACGTCTTCCGCATCCACCCCGCATCTAAAAAACACACCCTCCGCTTCCACCCCACCGAAGACATCCACATCAAAATCAGCCGCACCGACCTCTTCCAAATCCTCTACAACATCATCGAAAACGCCTGCCGCAGCGCTGCAGACCCCGACACCCCACTCACCATCGAAATCAAGCCCGAAATCCTCATGCAACCCATCGACATGAGCCTCTATCTCAACACCCCCACCCAAATCTTCATCAACCGCCTCACCTTCGCCAACCGCGCACCCCTCGTCGCCCTCCACATCAAAGACAACGGCCAAGGCATCCCCCCCAACATCCTCGAACGCATCTTCGAACCCTACTTCTCCACCAAACCCCAAGGCACCGGCACCGGCCTCGGCCTCGCCGTCGTCGAACGACTCCTCCGCGCCGCTGAAGGAGGCGTCTTCGTCCGCACCGAACCAGGCCAAGGCACCACCTTCAGCCTCTTCATCCCCGCAACAGAAATAATCCCCCAACCCCTTTACTAATCTCCCCCCGCACCAGGCCCTCATCCCCCCCCATCACCGATGCGAAAGCTTCACCAACACAATTCCCACCACAATCAACCCTATCCCCAACAACCGCCCCACATCCCGCGACTCCCCTAAAAAACACACCCCCACCAAGGCCGTCCCACACGCCCCAATCCCCACCCACACCGCATAAGCCGTCCCCACCGGCAACCCCCGCATCGCCAACGAAAGGCAATACATACTCGCCGCAATAAAAGCCAACGTAAACAACGAAGGCCACAACCGCGTAAACCCCTGCGTCTGCGGCATCACCACCGCATACACCACCTCACACAACCCCGCCGCCACCACCCACCACCAAGGACTCACACCTTCCAGCATC
>JANWVL010000104.1 GCA_025056655.1 Candidatus Methylacidiphilales bacterium | reverse complement strand
GTCACCGCCACGTGGGCCTTCGTCTTGCTCCCGCCAATTAGGTCGAGTGCTGCGAAGCAATCGCCGGCGTTTGGTGTCCGCAGGTCAAGCATGGTTTTCCTCCTGGAAATACTCGGCCACAGTCTGGAGAAAATCCGCCTTGAGTGATTTGACCAAGCCTTCTTTGCGGATGACTTGGATCTTCTTGGTAAGCGTGTCGAAGCCGATAAACCCGCACACTTTGGCCAAAGGTTTTTCCCGGAGCGAAAAAGTCGGCCGCAGAATCTCCTGCTCCACCTTGTCCCGGCGCTCATCCGGTGCGCACAGATAGAGATTGATCTCCAGATTGGGCTGCAGAGCCAGCAGGTCGCTCATCCGAAGCAGGCCGGAGTAGATAGACGTGGTGCACTCGACCTCGAAGGCGGCGACGATGGAGTTGCCCTTGAGCCAGAGCACGTCAATCAACTCGATGGTGCGATTGGTGGCCTCGTTGAACTGGGTGGGCAGTTCATCAATCATGCCAGGCATCTCGCCCAGCCTCGCCCCTTGCCAGGACTTGGAGCGGTCATTTCGCGCCACCCAGACGTTGAATCCCATGTCTGCGCCCAGCGCCAGCAGCATCTGTTGAATTTCGGTGTGGCGGGTTGGAGCGACGGCCGCGTCTGTCGAGGCCTCCTCCGCGGGCACGCCTGCCTCGGACTCTTCCGGCTCGGGCACGCTCACAACAGCGGGCACGAGGTTTCTGCCTTTGCGGCGCTCGGCCCGGAAGAGCGGGCGGCGGGCGAGTTTTCGAGGGTCAACCGGGCGCGGGATAGGTTGCTGTTGAGCCTGCTTGAGCAGTTCGAGAATCAGTTCACCATCGGTTGTGCGCTTGAAGAGGTTGGGGCTTTGCCGGAGAAAGGCCTTGTAGCCGGGTGCATCTTCTTCCGAGGCGTAAAATAGCACTTTCCCTTTCAATTCGGCCATGGGCACGCCGTGCTCAGGCTCCAAAGTGACGAGCGGGCGCACGTCGAAGCGCACGGGAAAGTCAGCATCCTTCCAAATGGGCCGCTTGTCCCTGCTCGGCCCAAGCACCTCCAAGGCCCCCACCCAGCGCATGACGCCCGTGAGATAGCATAGCAGAATATCGCGGGGCTGAATCTTGGCGGCTGCCATGCGCATTCTATGCCTGAAGCCAGATACACGCGCTCCGTCTTCAAGAAACTCCTTCCATGTCGTGCCGGTGAACAAATTGAGCCAGTAGTTCATGGTTCAGTTTCGGATTTGTTGTTTGCGGGTCTGGACGCTTTTGAGGATGGCCTCGGTGGAGAGCCGTTCGTGGACGAACAGCGGCAGGGTGGGCACGGTGAAGCTGTGCCGCTCGGCCTTGCCGGCCCAGTTGAGGAAGGGCGCGGACATGCGGCGCAGCTCGGCGGCGCAGTTGGAAATCTGCGATTTGAGATGGGCGATGCCTGCCGGGTCGGTGGTCTGCTCGAGCTCGCGGGCGGCTTCCGCGATTTGGGCGATCAGATGCTCGGCGTGTTCGCGGTCGGCGTGGATGTCCCAGGACAGTTGCGGGTCGAGCGAGCGGTCGTAGCGGTAGGTGGCCGGCTCTTTCTTTGTTTTGAATTGTGCTTGCAGGCCGATATCAGGGCGCAGTGGGGATGTCTCGTTTGGATGGTCGTAGGAACGAGCCGTCACAGGAGCTGCGGACGATGATGGGGAAGATCTTGAAGATCGGCTTCGACGGCTGGATGGGCGAGGCATGGTGAAGAAGACTTTACGGGAGAGGATAATCGAAAGTGTGGGAGGGGGCGAGTGTTTTTCGCTGCGAGCGTGTCCTTAGAGAATTGATTTTCACCGGGATTGCCTTACGAGAGAGCTACAAGTCGAACGCTGCGGTGCCCTAAAGACTCACTTGCTTCATTCAGCGATACCTGCACGCTTTGCTGGCGGCGTGGGCGAGGGTGGGTAACGTTGGAATTTCGTGAACAATATGAAGCGTTTTTGGTCGATCGTTAAGGGGTGTGTGATGGTCTGGGGCGTGATTAGCGGCATAGGGGCGATTTGTCTGGCGGGTGTGATCGCCTACAATTTTGGCCCGGGTAATGTTTCTAAATCGGATTTCGCCACTGCGAATGACGTTCGACACATTCTCAACTGGTGCGAGCTGGGGGATGACCGCATAGAAGAGGTGGTTCATAGTTATCAATCAGCCCGCTCGTTGACTGGGGATCACTTGGATGCATACGCCATACGAATAACACATTTAGAAATCGAGGAACGCAGCAAGAAAGATTGGGGAAGGGGCTGGTATCGCTGCGATCAAGTCGAGGGAGTGCTTAAGGATGCAATAGAATTTATATCAGGATGGCTACATAATGACAAAATTCCGTGGTTTTTGACGAGTGAGGAAATCCGGTCCGATGAGGTGTATGTTTACCCTAGAAGCACATATTCTTTTGGAACGCGCCCGATTTCTGCTCGGTTGATTTTTGTAAGGCCTCGCGATCGGATGCTCTTCTATATCAGTTGCTAAACATAAAAACGCGAACAATGCGATCTGCTGAACACCCACCCGCGTCGCGCCTGCTGCTGAACAGGAGCTGCGCTACGGGCAGAAGCGGGTAATTCACCCCCCAACAAACATCGAAATTTGCTTTGAGACCACCGACCTTATCACTATAAGATTTGTCCATGGTGAATTTTTGCTTCCATTGTTTCATCCTTGACTCACGCGGCTTAGGTAGGGTGTTTGAATGTCAAATCAAAACAAAATTCTAATTAAAATGCGTTCGCAAAATAAGATTATGCTGCCACGCCGTTTCAAAGTTATCAGGCCATACCTTGCAAGTTTATTCTATAAGGAGTGTCACCGCCCGCCCATTTCAGAGGTAATGCGCTGGCTAACACAGCCAGACAAGAAAAGGAGAGCCTCACGATACATTCAAAGCTGTATAGAACATCAAGATTTTATCGAAGTGCATTTTGTTGGGTTTGATAATCCATTTTTCTATCCGAGGCAAGCCAGTTGGATAGACCTGTGTCAGACTATAGATGAGGTGTTTAACCCAAATAACTGGCATCATTTCATTTCAAAAGATACTCCAATCAGCTCAACTGACGTTGTAATCGACTGCGGAGCCGCTGAAGGACTTTTCTCTTATTATGCAGCAAGGATGGCATCGAAGGTATTTGCCATCGAGCCTATACCTATGTGGCATAAAGGCATGGAGAAGACATTTGGTCGTTTGTCCAATGTTGAAATTATAAAAGCTGGTGTTGGACATAAAAACGCAATAATGCGAATGACGTATGAAGAAATCTGTTCACACGTCAGCTCCAGGGGAAGCCTTGAAATACCCATTCGCACGTTGGATTCGCTTTTTGCCGATAATAAGATTCCCGTTACGTTTCTCAAGGCTGACATTGAGGGCTTTGAGTTTCAAATGTTACTTGGAGCAGAAAATCTGATCCGACAAAACAGACCCAAAATATCAATGACAATGTATCACGACACAAATCATTTTGTTCAGGCGCGTGAGTTCCTGCTGGATCTGCACAGCGATTACAGATTTAGGCTGCGAGGCATTGCTGCGAACGGCCATCCCATTCTTATGCAAGCATTCTAACACGATAATGCGAACAAGATGATCCACCGAATGGCTACCCGCGAGGCCATCTGATAATTCGAGAGTCACGGAGGCGCCGCCATCGGTGAGCTGAATCGTTAGACGTTGCTCGCACCATCTACATGAAGCCCCGATTTATCATCCCGCAGACTCTATTTGCCTTTGCCAGTATTCTGAGCGCAGCCGATCTGATCTAGGCAACGAGCGTCAAATGAATGGGACATTTCGGAGCGTCGGAAGCGGCTCAGGCTATGGTTACTCTCGCAGCCAGATTCCAGCCACAGGCAGCCGCGACTAGAGAGTTTCCTTTGCCAAAGAACGGGTAGACGATTTTCTACTACTTACAGGCTCTGGTGTTTTCACGACGAACGCACAAGAGGAGGACTTGGGCGAGGATCGACATCCTTGGCCTCCATTATTCCACGTTGGGCACGAGGTCATCGCGCAGTATAGAGTCATCGAAGAACGCCAATGACCGCAACGCCTAACCATGCGCGCAGCAGCGGGCGTTGCATCGCGCCCTTAGCAACCTTGCACGTTAGCAAAAATACGTGTTACATGCTCTAAGCCTTATCTGAATGCATTTTCCGAACGTTGTTTAGTTAAAATAATAGAATGCTAACCAAGCGATGCCGCCGATACCTGCTCGCATCCTGTGCCGTGCGTGGCGATTGGTTGAGGAGATGCGGCGTTGCAGGTGGAGGCAGGGATGGGCTAGGGTGTCGAGCAGCACATCATGAAATTTGTCTTCGCCGCTGTGGTGCCGATAGTTTACTGATTCATCATTCGTCCGATCAAGGATAAAGCTGATTTTCGGAAAGATAACGATGTTCCCGAGGAGCATACGATCCTCTTTTTTCGGCGAACGTATGGTAGGGATTCGGATGCCTTTGCGATTATTAAGTTACCAAAAAATGACATTGACCGATCATTACCATATCGGCCGATTAAAAAGGTTGTGTATGATACGTAAAAAAGAAGCGTCAGAACGTATGAACATACCGAAAAACAAGTGGCCAGATTTATCGAAGCCATCGATTCGTTACTGTGGTGGCGAGTTTGAGTGGTATGGGGATGGAGGGGTATGGGGGACCCTCACTCTCATCGATATTGAAGCGGGGCTTAGATTTGCGTGTTACTGGGGCAGCCTTGCGGGTTGCTAGGCGGTTGGGAGGGTTTGCCAGAGGCCGTTAGGCTTTATTGCGAGGCGTGGTGGTCTGGTAGTGTGAGAGGAGGGGGAAGAGTCGGTGATGTTGAGGAGGAGGGTGCCGGGTGTCCAGAGTGGGGGGCGGCGGCGGAGGGCGCGTTGGTAGGACCAGCGGGCGAGGGCTTCGAGGGCGCCGTAGGGGCGGTAGGGGAAGGGTTGAGGTGGTTGGAGATCGGTGGGGAGACGGGTGTGGGCGAGGAGGTGTGTGGTGGTGAGGGTGGGGTGGGGGGTGGTGAGGTCAATTGTGGCGGTGTGGTGGAAGAGGGTGGGGGAGGGGTCGTGGATGGGACGGCATTCGGTGCGGTGGAGGATGCCGAGGCCGTAGCGGCGGTCGCCGCCGATGTGGAGGACGTGTAGGTCGAGGATTTTTTGGGTGATGGGGTCGTCTGGGGGGATGAGGAGGTAGCCGGTGAGGGCGAGTCGGGAGTGCTTAAAGAGTGGGATGTGGGGGGAGATGGCTTCGATGGAGCGGAGGGTGGCTTCTTGGGCGGTGTCGGAGAGTGGGTCGATGGCTGTGCTGGGGATGGTGGTGAGGAGGAGGGAGCGGAAGTGGAGGTGGGGGATGGAGATTTGAGGGTGGCGCTCGAGGGTCCAGGTGAGGCCGTGGGAGTGGGAGGGGTTATCTGGTTCGGCGTAGCGAGGGAGGAAGGCGAGCCATTCGCCGTGGTAGTGGATGGAGGGGTAGAGGTAGGTGAGGCGGGTGTGGCGGAGGATGTGGAAGCCGAGGTGGCGGTAGGGGTTGTGGGTGGGGGATGGGGTGAGGAGTTGGCTGGTGATGGCGCCGCGGAGGGTGGAGGCGGGGAGGTAGAGGCGGGTGCGGTTGATGGGGCCGGCTGGGAGTGAGCCGATGTAGAGTGGGGATTGGAGTTGCCAGGTCCAGCGGTAAAGTTGCCAATTCATTTTTTGGATTGGGAAGAGGGTGGGTTTGGTTGGGGAGAGGATGAGTTTGATTCGGAAGGGGGTTGTTGGGCTTTGAGGTGGTAGCGGGCGTAGATGAGGGCTTGGTTGAGGAGGTGGGTGGCGAGGAGGAGGGAGTGGGGGCTTTGGGCGAGTAGTTTTGCGGCGTCTAAGGCTTGGCGTGGAGGTGGGGTGCGGGAGGAGTTTTGAGAGGATCGAGAGGGGATGCCGGGGGTGAGGAGTTCTAGGGCGTGTTTGTTGAATTTTTCGTGGATCTCTTTGTATTTTGCTTCGATGAAGAGGAAGAGGGCGTAGAGGCCTTGGTCTGCGAGGACGGTGAGGGCGTCTTGGAGGGTTTTTTGGGTGATGTGTGGTATGGAGGCGATTTTTTGGCCTGTATCGGCGCAGAGGATGTCGAGGTTTTTTGCGGGTGAGGAGGGTGAGGGAGGGTTTGGGGTAGGCATAGGGGTGGGGGGTTATTTTTGGGTTTGATCGTTGGGTGGGAGGATGAGGAGGCGGCCCATGCCGCGGTTGGACATGCCGCCGAGGCCGAGGTGCTCGAGGTAGGGGTGGGCTTGGGTGAGGATGCGAAAGATTTTGTCTGGGGTGTCGGCTGGGGATTGGTCGGGGAGGGTGAGTTGGATGGGGGCACTTTGGATTTTGAATAGGGCGGGGTTTTTGGTGATGATTTCCCAGGTGAGAATAGTGGTGTGGGGGATGGCTTCGTAGATGTAGAGGGCGCCTTCTTCGGCGGTGCCGGTTTCGGGGTCGATGGAGACGGAGGTGCGGACTTCGAGGTTGGTGTTGATGAGGTGGGGGAGGAGGTCGTCTGGGACGATGGCGATGTGATCGAGGATGGAGTTGGGGACGCCGCGGCTGGAGAGTGTCTGGGTGAGTTGTGGCATGGCGGGGTAGGGGGATGTGGGGAGGAGGAGCCAGCCGAGGTTGAGTTGGGAGTTTTTAATTTTGTCGTTTGGGCTGACGAGGATGGTGTAGTGGTCTGGAGGAAAGGGGAAGGTGGATTGGGGGTCTGATGTGGGGGGTGGGTAGATGGGGCGGAGTGCGGATGGGGAGGTGACCCAGTAGGGGCCGAGTTGGGTGGGGACTGGGAAGAGGAGGATGTGGGCATCGGTGAAGGCGGCGAGGCCGGCGAAGCCGCCGGATTGGTCGGAGCCGCGGGCGAAGCCGAAGATGACGCAGACGGGGCAGGTGGGGGTGCCGCAGTGGCCGAGGTAATCGCCGCGTGGGAAACCGAGGCCGGCGCAGTGGGGGTAGGTGGGCCAGGGTTTGCCGTTGATGGTGCGGTTGGGGTTGCGTTCGGTTTCGGCCATGGCGAGGTAGGTGCGGTAGACGCCGGCGAGGGATGAGCCTGGGATTTTGGGGATGCGGGTGACGGGGTCGCGGACGATGGTGAGATCGACGCGGCCCATGATGGATCCGCCAGCGCCGACGTGGATGGGGTCGAGGGCTTGGGCGATGAGGAGGGTTTTGTGGTAGTTAGGCATATGGGGTGTGGGTTAGGGGTTGAGGTTGGGTTTGTGGGTGTTGAATGGGTGGTGGGGTAGAGGGTTTGGGGGGAGGGGCGGGGGATGCGAGGATGGAGAGGTGCCAGTGGATGGTGAGGAGGAGGAGGCCGTTTTCGGCGGCATCGGTGAGGGAGTTGAGGAGGGGTTCGGGGTGGGGTTGGAGGATTTCGGCGATGAGGGCGCGGAGGGTGGCGCGCCAGAGGTTGGGTGCTGGGGGGTGGATGGGGAGTTGCCAGTCTTGGTGGAGGCGTTGGAGGGCGGAGCGGAGACGCTGGAGGGTGCGCTGGCTTCGTGCTGTGGCGAGGAGTTTTTCCCAGAGGGTGTGGAGTTGTTGCCATTCGTCGAGGTAGAGGACGGGGAAGGGAGCGATTGGGGAGGGTTGGGTGTGGGTGTGGAAGGGGA
>JANWVL010000103.1 GCA_025056655.1 Candidatus Methylacidiphilales bacterium | reverse complement strand
GCGCGATGAGGAATCTGAGCTTCGGGACTTTCGGGAAGTTGGAAGCGGCAGCGGTAAACGTCCACAGTAAATGTCTCTTCAAGTCCTCCAGGCCAAACTTTCATTCCGCGATTGGAGATCATTTCGAGTTTCAGGCCGTCGGCTTGAAGAGGAAGGAGCTTTTGAGCAAGGGGCTCAGGTTTTCCTGTAAATGCGATGAAGACGTCCGCTCCGACGAGGCGTTTTATCTCGCTTGGCGGAGTGTAGGGCGGACGGGCAGTGAGCGGGCGTTGTAAGGTGGCTGAATAGGCTACCGGCTTGAGGACTTGTGGAGTCTGCCCGAGGCGCGCGACGACGGCTTCGGCGAATTCTTTGGTGCCAACTTTTTGTTTCGAGACACCTTCTTTGTAGATGTCGTAGGTGTGGATGCCGTCTTCGATGGTCTTGAGCCAGGCGTTGTGAGCGCGGGTGGCGACGTCTCCTTGGCCGATGTGAACGAGCATCTGGATGGCTCCCAGAAAGAGGCCTGAGGGGTTGGCGAGGTTTTGTCCGGCACGGCGCGGCGCTGAGCCGTGGATGGCTTCAAACATGGCGCATCCGTCGCCGATGTTTGCTGAGCCAGCGAGGCCGACTGAGCCTGCAATTTGGGCAGCGACGTCGGAGAGGATGTCGCCGTAGAGGTTCGGCATCACGATGACGTCGAAATTTTCTGGGGTATCGGCGAGCTTTGCGGCGCCGATGTCTACGATCCAATGTTCTTTTTCTATGTCGGGATATTCTGCTCCGATCTCATCGAAGACCTTATGAAATAGGCCATCGGTAAGTTTCATGATATTATCTTTGGTGAAGCAGGTGACTTTTTTTCGGCCGTAGGCGCGGGCATATTCGAATGCGTAGCGGATGATTTTTTCACAGCCGGGGCGAGTGATAATCTTTAGGCATTGGGTGACTTCGTGGGTCTGGCGGTGCTCGATGCCAGCGTAGGTGTCTTCTTCGTTTTCACGAATGATGACGACATCCATCTGGGGATGTTTTGTGGCAACAAAGGGGTGGTAGCTGAGGCAGGGACGGATGTTGGCGTAGAGGCCAAAAGCTTTGCGGATGGTGACGTTGAGCGATTTGAATCCTCCGCCTTGAGGTGTGGTGATGGGGGCTTTGAGAAAGACTTTGGTGCGTCGCAAGGATTCAAAAGCTTGAGGCTCAATGCCCGCGGGATTCCCACGAAGGTAGACTTTTTCACCAATTTCTATGGTCTCGATATCAAGACGGGCGCCAGCTTCTTTGAGGATGTGGAGGGTAGCATCCATGATTTCAGGCCCGATACCATCTCCGTAAGCAACAGTAATTGGGGTGCTGTTCATATAGAATGATAGGTTGGCAGGATAGCAAACTGAGGAAAAATGCAAGCTTCGCTCGACTAAGTGAGCATGGGGAGGTGAACGTCTATGACGCCATCGCCGGCGACAGCTGCCTCAAATTCGCGTAGGTGTGATCCAATGGTGCGAGGACGCGGCAACGATTCCGCGACAGCTTCGGCGGTTTTGAGACCATGCCCTGTGATGCATAGGACGATGCGCTGGTCACGCGGGATGTGGCCCCCTTCAATGAGTTTCTTTGCGCAGGCGACTGTGACACCGCCCGCTGTTTCAGCAAATATGCCTTCAGTCTCAGCGAGGAGGCGTATTCCGGCGATGATTTCTTCATCGCTCGCGTCTTCAGCTAGGCCGCGGGTGGCGCGCATGGTGTTAACCGCATAGTAACCGTCGGCGGGTGTGCCGATGGCCAGGGATTTTGCTATAGTGCGCGGTTGCTTAATCGGCTTGATAATGTCTCGACCAGCCTTGTGAGCTGCAGTGATGGGGTTACATCCTGAGGCTTGCGCGCCATGGATGTGAAACGGAGCTTCGTTGACTAATCCCACGCGGATCGCCTCCGTGTAGGCTTTGTATATTTTTGTAAGAAGTGATCCGCTAGCCATGCAGACGATGGTATGTGTGGGAATCTGCCAACCGAGTTGCTCAAGGATTTCAAAGCCCATGGTTTTGGAGCCTTCTGCGTAATAGGGACGCAGGTTTACGTTCACAAAGCCCCAACCATACTTACCTGCGATCTCTGAGCAGAGGCGATTGACATCATCATACGGCCCGTGGATGCCGATGACTTGCGTGCCATAGACGAGGGAGTTAAGGACTTTGTTGTGCTCGAGATCCGCAGGAATGAGGACGTAGCTTTTGAGTCCTGCCGAAGCGGCGTTGGCAGCGACGGAATTCGCGAGGTTACCTGTAGAGGCGCAGGCGACGACCTTGAAGCCAAGCTCTCGAGCACGCGTGAGCGCGACAGCGACGACGCGATCTTTGAAAGAAAGGGTAGGATAATTAACGGTGTCGTTTTTGACGTAGATTTCCTTAACTCCGAGTGCCTGCGCTAGACGGTCGGCTTTAACCAATGGCGTGAAGCCTACTTGTAAACCTACGGTAGGTTCGCCATGAATGGGTAGGAGCTCGCGATATCGCCACATGCTTTCCGGACGGCTTTCGATTAAATCGCGAGAGAGATGTTTTCGGATAACGTCGTAGTGATAATCGGCTTCAAGCGGACCGAAGTCGTATTCACAGACGTGGATGGCCTTAGCTGGGTATAGGCGTCCGCATTCGCGGCACTTGAGGTGGGTGAAAAATTCGCGGCTCATATTTTGGAATTAGGCTTATCGCGAGCCGCTGGAGGAGGATTTATGAGTATCGTAAGGACACCGATCTCACCTCATCCTTCTTGCGTCACTTTTGCAACGCAAGCCGGGCTTGGCACCTTGACGAAAGGATCCTCTTTCCGGTTGCCGCAGCTTCAACGGGCCGGTCCCTCTGCTGCTCTTGATAAGGTAGAAGCAAAATATGAAAAAAAATTATTTGGTCAAATTAAATCCATTTTTCTGGCGCCAACATGCGCTTCATTTACCTAAAACGCTATTCTTGTATTATTCTTTGCCGAATCTTGGTAGCGCTCTGGCTTTGGTAAATAGAAAATGGCTCGGTGTCTTTCGAAACGACAGTTCCTGCATATATCACCGAGTGGTCTGCTATCACTACCCCTGGAGCAATCAGCGCGCGGGCTCCAATCCATGCTCCATCGTGGATTTTGATGGGTCGAGTGATCAGATCGAACGTAACTTTTTTATAATCATGATTGCCCGTCAATAAATACGCGCCTTGGGAAATACAGACATGTGACCCCACCACTACTGTGTCGAGATTGTCAATCCACACTTGTTCGCCAATCCATACGTAATCGCCTATTTCAAGGTTCCAGGGAAACTTAATTTTAACATTTGGCTTAATCACTACGCCGACCCCTATTCTCGCGCCAAACAATCTTAAGATTGCACATTTAATGCGGCTCGGCCAAGGCCACCTGCTTTCGAATATCAAAACACTCAAGACATACCATGCGGCCCACCTCAGTCGCTGTCTATGAGCAGATGCTCGTTGGCTATAGGCATCCAGCCTTACACGCAGATGATCATTCATAATTTTAATTCACAAAAGTCCCTTCGATCATCGCCCCAGCAAACAAATATAAAAGCAGCAAAATAAGCAATCCAAGTATCGTGCAGGAACTCCCCGCAATGATCATCTCCCTCGTCGAAAAAAGTCCGGTGCCATAAGCGATTGCGTTCGGCGGCGTGCTAATCGGCAAACTCATCGCCAACGAAGCGCCCCATGCCACAGATAACGCCGCGCGCACCGGCGCATCGGGCACCAGCATGAGCGCCAGAGGCATGATCATCAACGCAGCCGATGTGTTGCTCATG